>CAIRTT010000386.1 GCA_903881535.1 uncultured Armatimonadota bacterium | reverse complement strand
GCTGGAATTCGAAAATATATTGCATCCAAGGCAATCCGTTCCTCACGTGATACTGGTGCAAGAACGCTCATCAACCGAATTACAACGCTCTCGGAAGAGCTTCGGATGCCTCCAACAGGTGAGCGGTTATCGAAGGCGGATGTAAACAGTATCCAAAAGTGGCTTGATGGTGGGGCAAAGGTACCCGATGCCGGGCGCACTGGTAATGACGCGCTTTGGTCGTTGCAAGCGCTCAAGGTGCGTAAAGGGGATTCCATCGATGGCATCATCAGGCGTGCACAATCCACTCGCGGCCTGACTGCGTCCCGACCCGCAGACAAGCTTACGTTGCTGCGGCGGATCCATTTTGATCTGACGGGATTGCCTCCATCCCTGGCTACTATCGCTACTTACCAGAATGACCTCTCTGGTAGTGCTTATCGGAAGACGGCTGATCGCCTCTTGGCATCCAAGGGATATGGGGAGCAGCAGGCCCGGTATTGGCTCGATGTCGTCCACTTTGGTGAAACCCATGGATTTGATAAAGATAAGCGCCGAGACAATGCATATCTCTACAAGCACTGGGTCATTTCAGCGTTCAATGCTGACTTGCCTGTGGACACGTTTGTCCAGCATCAGCTTGCTGGCGATGTGATTGCACCAGCAGATAGAAATGCAGTGATCGCGACAGGCTTTCTCGCCGCTGGGCCTTGGGACTTTGTAGGGCAGGTGGAGCTTCCGGAAGGTGTTGTTGAAAAGGCAAAGACACGTAATCTCGACCGGGATGACATTTTGACATCCACGATGCAGACATTCACGGGACTCAGCGTGCAGTGTGCTCGGTGCCATGACCACAAGTTTGACCCGATTCCACAGCGTGATTATTACGCTCTGCAGGCTGTCTTTGCGGGAATAGAACGGGCATCCCGGCCATTACCAACGACATCTGGTGTGACGGCCAATGCAGGTCCAAGCCCGACCAATGGCTGGCATTCGGACATCGAGATTGCTCCCGATGCAACGCACTGGGTACAGGTTGACTATGCAGCTCCTGTAACCGGCAATGCGCTGCGCATAACGCCGGCGAGGCCAACAGACTTTCAGGACACGCCTGGTTTTGGATTTCCGCAACGCTTTCGTATCGATGTCACCCATGCAGACGGAACTGCAGCTTGCCTGTTGGATGCTACGGGTAATGACTTTCAAAATCCTGGTTCGCAACCGCTTCTATTGGCGATAAACAAGCCAATCAAGACGGCGCGTATCACTGCGACAAAGCTTTGGAAGCGTAGCAATGACTACGTTTTTGCGCTGGCGGAAGTCGAGGTGATGGCAAAGGACCAGCGGGTTGCTGCCAATTCAGCTGTGACATCGTCATCGAGCATTGAGCAGGGGCGCTGGGGCCGATTGGCTTTGGTAGATGGCTTTGATTCCCGTGGAACGGTCGTGCCGACAGTGTACGGAATCGTACCTGTGATGCCTAGGCCGGTCTATCTCCTTGCCCGCGGTGAAGTGACGGCGCCATTAGATGCCATACAGCCCAAGGGTCTATCGTGTATCAACGGAGTCAAGTTTGCGGATGCAGACTGGTCGAAGGAAGGCAATCGACGTCTGGCACTTGCCAAGTGGATTACATCGCCCGATAATCCTCTCCTTTGGAGGACACTGG
>CAIRTT010000385.1 GCA_903881535.1 uncultured Armatimonadota bacterium | reverse complement strand
GGTGCCGGATGGCCTCTCTTTGTCTTTGGTGTTCAGCTCATATTCGCTCTCCTGATGATCATTGGGTTCCAATCGAGATTTGCAGTAACGATGTCTTGGCTGCTCCTTGTCTCGGTGCAAAACCGCAATCCGATAATCCTCCACGGTGGCGACCAGATGTTACGGGCGACCATGTTCTGGTTGATGTTCTTACCTGTTGGTGCAAGATGGTCCCTCGATGGGTCAAATGCGATCCGACGTGCTTACGGGCAGCCCGTAAACGAGACAATGACATCGATTGCAACCGCTGGACTCCTCCTCCAAACAACCATCGTCTATCTATCAACAGCCTTTCTCAAGACTTCAAAAGAGTGGTGGTCGGAAGGCTCTGCGATGTACTACGCGCTGAACATCGAGCAGTTCAGGTTACCTCTTGGAGGGATAGCAAAGAATTTCCCGCCCATTGTGCTGCGACTATCCACGTGGTCGACACTCGCCTACGAGATCCTGGCTCCCCTTATTGTTTACTCACAACGACCACTTGTCCGAACGCTCACGATTCTCTCGGCGTTTGTCTTCCATTTGGGATTCGTTGCCCTGCTGATGGATGTTGGACCTATCAGCATCGCCAGCTGCATCCTCTGGATACCCTTCCTTCCCGGAACCGCATGGGAATACATCGGCAAACAGGCATCCCTGCGCCCTTTACGTAAGACACTTACACAAGCAGTCGCACCAGCGGCAGCGTGGCGCGCTCAGCGCATTGCCCGCTGGGTCAAAAACGAAAAGCCAGTGCCGATTATTCAGACATCCATTGTTGGACAGGTGATTGCCGCACTTTCGCTACTCTATATCGTTCACTGGAACGCATACAACTTGAATCCATCCCTAAAACAACTGTTGACGCCTGTCGCGAATACGTTACGCCTCGATCAATATTGGGGGATGTTTGCTCCGAAGCCCATGCACGATGATGGCTGGTTTTCGATGGTTGCAGTGCTGGATGACGGAAGCCGGTTGGATCTCTTTCAGGATGGTCGAACGCATACATTCAAACGTCCAGCAGACATTGTCCATATGCACAAAACAGCTCGTTGGGCAAAGTATTGGATGAATATGTGGATGGAAAAGCATGGAAGGTACCGTAAATATGGCACAGCCTACATGCGGGCGCAGTTTCAGGCAAAGCATCCTGATCGCGAGATCAAACAGCTAAGTTTTTATTACCACTTGGATGTCATCCCAGCCCCAGGTCAGCGCAGAGCACCGGTTCAGCCAACGCTGATATGGACAGAGACGTATGTGAATGCATCCGCGCCACCTCTTGCTCCAGAGAACGAATAGAGTAGAGCAGCAGTTAGATTCCCTGACCGACGGGTGGTTAGTCCCCGACTTGATGCTATTGGTGACACGCAAGTCAGCCCCAATAACCCTAATGGCTTAGTGAACTACTTCCGGATAGGTGATGGCATTGATACCCGTCGCAAGCCCAGTGGTTACATCACAGTCGATGATGACTGCATGCAGCTGAGCTGGGCCATCGGCGAGTGGTACATGAGGCCCGTAACCTGACTTCATCCGCTGAACACACCCGGTTACATCCTGTCCAAGGATTGAGTCGCGAACGCCGCACATACCGACATCTGTGAGAAAAGCCGTCCCAGAAGGCAACAAGCGTGCATCGGATGTTTGGACATGTGTATGCGTGCCAACGACAGCGGTTACGCGGCCATCCAGAGACCACGCAAGCGCGGCTTTTTCACTGGTCACTTCAGCATGCATATCTATAATCGTCACGGCTGCCTTGGAGCGAATACTCTCAATGGCGCGCTCTGTCGCAGCAAAAGGACAATCAGCCGGTGACATATGCACACGGCCTATTGCATTGATAACACCCACAATAGCACCGGATTTAGCGCGGTAGAGTCCGAAGCCACGGCCTGGCACGCCGACCGGAAAATTGACAGGGCGGAGCACACGCTGTTCTTGATCAAACCACTCAAAGCTAGTCTCACGGGCAAAGGCATGGTTGCCAAGTGTGACGACATCTACTCCAGCGGACAACAGTTCAGACTGTATAGGTCCAGTGATGCCTCGTCCGGCCGCTGCATTCTCTCCATTTGCGATAACAAAGTCGATACTGAAGTTGCGAATCAGCTCCGGGAGCTTTTGGCAAACCACATCACGACCAGCCTTACCGACAATGTCTCCAAGAAAGAGAATTCTCACAGACTGGGATTCCATGTGGTTGACATCGCGTTAGTCTACCAACTGAATATCAAGCATTTCTAGGATTCGCACGTTCATCAGCGCCGGAAGACATTTAGGAGGGACACAGCAGCAATCACACTCCCTGCAACACGGTTGAAATCAAAGCTAGAAATACGCTTTTTTTGCATCACTTCAATGACATCTCCGTCCTGAAGCAACATCGCAGCATCGGTGTCTCGATCAAGATCCGCAATCCCACTAACGAGCTTGCCATCGAGTGAGAGGCGTCTGACGATCACCGTTTTGCGGTTAGCTCCATCGAGAAGGCCGCCCACCTGGCCAATTGCCTGAATCAGTGTCACCGGCGATACAAGAGAAATAGCACCAGAATTTCGAACAGCTCCCGAAACCGTAGCTTCTGCCTTACGGAGTCGCTTCGGCACGATGACTGTGTCACCGTCTAACAGTTGAATGTCATTTGCAAGGTCACCATTCAGGAGCGCTTCGGCATCCACAAAGACATCGCGGTTTTCCCTGCGGATGCTAACGCGTTTTGGATCACCAAGGAGAGTCAATCCCCCAGCCAGCTGAAGGGCCTGAGAAACTGTCGTCCGGTTGCTAAGCGGAATGATGCTCGATTTTGGGTCCTTGACCTCGCCGATGACGCGTGCGATACCGGCAAGCTGTTCCATAGAACGGACATAGATTCTGTCACCAGATTCGATGGCCGGATTTGTCGCAGCAGTCGTATCTTGTCCGTTGCTGAATTTTCGAAAATCAACAACAATCACAATTCCACCACGGTCAATCTGAACTCGGGTTATGTCCGATGATGGCTGTAATCCAGCGCCATCCAAAAGGTCTGACAGCCTCATTCCTATCTTAAAGTTCTGCGATCCTGCACGAACAACGGCTCCGCCAACGATGACTTCCTTGACTTGCCTACCGATGATGTCGAGGACTACATCTGGACGTTTCAGCAGCTGAAGCTGGATGATGCGTGCCGTGACACGCTCCGCAGCAAGGATTGTCGTAGCTCCTGCAATGTCGATGCGTCCGAGCCTTGGTGCCGTGATATTCCCATCTGTATCGACTAGAAATACCCCAGAGAGATTCTCCGCACCGCCGACCCGAACGCGAACCGTATCCCCTAATTCAACTGGACCAGAATACAGCTGCGTTACGGCAATCGTTTCCTGCTGCAACACGCTATCGGTCGGAAGCGGCCGCGCTGGGATGCTTGTCAGCACGATTAGTCCCAAGACTGGCATCATCAACTTGACATTCATCTCAAATCACTTCTCCGTCTCTATTCTGCAAACGGGTAGACTATAGCTTGCATGAATACTACAGATACCCCAAATGATACTGTCGCACAGGTTCGTACTGCTTTGCAAACGGTAATTGACCCTGATCTTGGCCGAGATCTAGTGTCGCTCGGGATGATAAAGGACATCGTTGTTGAAGATGCACAAGTCCGCTTTACCGTTGTCCTGACTACGCCCGCCTGTCCGATGAAGGAGTTACTGGAAACCCAGTGCCGGGAAGCAGCTTTGACAGTTGCCGGTATTTCCGATGTTCAGATAAAGATGACCGCAAAGGTTGTTAGTAAGCGTCCTATGGGCGGTGCTCTCCTCCCTGATGTCAAGCACGTGATTGCCGTTGCCAGTGGCAAAGGTGGCGTTGGTAAATCAACGGTATGTGCCAATCTTGCGATTGCTCTTGCTCAAGCGGGCGCCGCGGTGGGCGTCATGGATGCGGATGTCTATGGTCCAACGATTCCGATGTTAATGGGCGTGGACGATGAAGTTCTCGAGCAGACGACCTACGAAGGCCCGGATGGCAATCCTATTAAAAAGTTGCTACCCGTTCACAGGCATGGTGTCAGTATTGTCTCGATGGGCTTTCTCATCGAACCTGGCCAGCCTGTTGTGTGGCGTGGCCCGATGCTTGGTAAGGTTGTTAATCAGTTTCTCGCCGATGTTGCGTGGGGACCGCTTGATTATCTGCTGGTCGATCTCCCACCTGGAACTGGTGATGTAACCATGAGCCTCTGCGAAGCAATTCCGCTGACAGGGGCTGTAATTGTGACGACCCCTCAGGATATTGCTGCATCGATTGCAGTGAAGAGCCTCCGGGCCTTCCAGCGCTTCAATGTGCCAATCCTTGGCATCGTAGAAAACATGGCGTACTTCGTCGCACCAGACACTGGTAAGCATTATCAGATCTTTGGGCACGGGGGCGGTCAGGCTGCAGCTGAAGAACTAAAGGTGCCTTTTCTGGGAGAGCTTCCTCTAGATATGCCGATGCGCCGTGCCGGAGATGACGGTGAGCCGATTTTGATGACGCATCCAGATTGTGAACAGTCCGTCTTCGTTAAGGAAATCGCGGGTAAACTTGCGCGTCAGATTAGCATCGAAAGTCGTAAATTCAGACCGCTCAATGTCATCTGATTACGCTAGTCCTTATTGCTGCTTGTTCCGAGCAGATTATCTGCGATGGACGTTGCAAGGTCTTTAGCTTCGATATCAGCCTCCGTAGTTGCTGCACGCACGTCGGAGGCTAATGGTTTAACCCCGCGGAGATAATAGGCTTCTGCCACCTTGCCAACCGCTACGGTCCCAGACCACGCGATTACACCTTTAAGGATGACGCCTGCCCCAGCGGGAACCCAGCCGGCCGCTTGTCGCGCGACGGTACGCCACCCAAAAGCAGCACCAACCGTGGACAAAATCTCTTTGACTTGAGTCGTGATGCCCGGACGCTGTCCGTAGATTGCCCCGATGCGCAGAACCATCATCGTCTGATTTTTCGTCAGGATAATGAGATCAGCAAAGGATGATCCGGGCAGAAACGGTGCTGTGATGGGAAGTATGCCAGGCACTGCAGAGAGCATTGAAAACTGTAGATTTGCGAGTGCGACGCTCTTGATGACCCATCCAGCAGCAGCACTACGTAGACCCGGGAAGCGGCGCCCAAGTGCAACTGCGATATCTGGTCGAAGCTCCATCATTCGCTTCGCACAGGCATCAAACGTACCGGAAAACGAAATGCTTGCCGCATCCCGCATCCCAATATGAGTGGATCCTGACGTTACATACAACCGGAATGCATAAATCCGGGAAGTCGCAGCATCAGGGGGTTCTGCGTAATGGACAACATAGCGGCTCGCGTTTTCACCATCACAAAGCATCGCAATGGTTGCCTGACACAGGGTTTCGTCCCCGATCACAGCAATCCGTGCTTCGCGCATTGCCTCTGTCGTCACGACCCGAGGGCTTACTTCGGAAACAATCCTCCACCACGACATTGCTGTGCCAGCGTGATCAGTCCAAAGGATTCCCATGTGTGATTATCGTCCCAGTGACATGTAAGGCGCACGCGAGTGATCCATCAGCTCTCGAACCTGCGGAAGCATCCCTGGATCCGCATCGTAAAGCCATTCATTTAGCGCTGCGGGATCAATATCCTCTCGCTCGCTTTCAAGGAGGCGGCGGACAATCCCTTTGTCACACCGCTTTGCAAGATCATCGATGGAGGATATATCCGGGTGCAAGGATGTCCGTCTGTCCCAGCGCTGCTTGCCATCAGATTCTTCGTTGCTATCAAATGCAAAACACCATGTGTAGAACAGCTGATACACGGTTGAGTTGACTGATTCCCACGGGACACCAGGGCGCTCAGCCTCAAACCACGCATGTAAGCGATCTTTTGCTTCTTTGAGGCTCACAGGTTCAACATGGTCAGCCCGGAACATTGAAAACAACGTGTCCAGCACGGCTTTACGGTCAACATAGGGTACATGGCGAAAATTCAGGTCTCGCAGCACGGTCCTATAACGATCCGCTAGTGGCGAAAAAGTGAGTGGCTGAGGCAAGGACTTGGCAAGATCTACATAAGCTTCAGCCCACGTCAGTCCCATGGCGGCTGATAGCGTCGTCGGGCAAACAATGAACCCAGCGGCTTCATCGGCAACTAAGCGGATTTCCCGGCCATAGCGACTTAGAAATGCAGCAAAGGTCCCGCAGCCAAAATGGGATTCCAAGAAGCCAGGACAAGCCGTTTCCACGGCGCTTCGTAAGTCACGTAGCGGTACGGGGACATTGCCACATGCATCCATAGCATCAGCAATTAATCGTGGAGGATCGGCAACAACGCTTGCGCCGGATGTGACCCGTGGGTTAACCCACTGCCGATCAACGATGTCATCGTAGTAAATGAAGGCATCGCAAGCCTTTGCGAGGTATGCGCTTGAGTTGGCGCGTACTCCAAGACCAATCACGTGGCGGCCTAGCTCCCGTAGTTTCATCACCAGAGGTGTGAAATCGCTATCTCCGGACACGATAGCGACATGGGTGATTTCAGAGTGCCTTAAGGCCGTTTCCATTGCATCGATAGCAATCCGAATGTCTGCACCATTCTTACCGCGTTGGGTCAGATGAAATGTCTGGACTGGCTCTGTTGCATTGTCAAGGAGATCACTGCGATAGTCGCGACAATAACCCCAATCAGCGTATGCACGTTTTACGATGATCCGTCCGTTAGTGCTGTCCAATATGGCTTGGAGCATACGGTGGATATCGACACGAGATGGCTCGAACTGATCTTCTATGCTTCGACGAATATTGTCGAAGTCAATGAAAACAGCTACTTTGACATCTGGTGCGACTCTATCCATTATTGTGTTGCGGGCTTCTTGAACTTATTACGCAGCTTTGCAAATGAAAGTTCGCCACGTCCAAAGATTCCCTGCGGCCGCACGAGCATCATGACAATCAAAAGAAGAGCATATGAGACCAGACGGTATTGGTTGAACTGCGCTCCAAGTGAATACCGAAGAATCTCGGGGAGTGCCGTCAGGACCAGCGCACTGATGATGCTTCCAGTAACCGATCCCAGTCCACCTAGGACAACAATGGTCACGAAGTCGAACGAGCGGACGAAGTTGAAGCTGCTGATGAGAATCGTCTGTTCGTAGTGTGCAAAGAGTGCTCCGCCAACACCTGCGAAGAAAGATCCGATAACAAAAGCATTGACTTTGGTGCGGGTTGTGTCGATCCCGACGGCTTGTGCAGCAACTTCATCCTCACGGACGGCAAGGTATTGCAATCCGGAAATGGAGAAGCGTAGGTTCCGTGCGAAGAGAATGACAACGATTGCGACACCGAAGACCCAGAAAAAGTTCGTGATGGCAGGAACGGATACGCCAAGGTCGAGGTTTCCACTAAAGCCCCGTGGGCCGCCAACACTATCGTTGTTTTCGACGATCACCCGGATGATCTCACCAAAGCCAAGCGTAACGATTGCAAGGTAGTCACCACGAAGGCGAAGACTTGGCAAACCAACGATGTAGCCGATTACGGCGGCTACGAGGCCACCTGCGAGCATCGATGCCAGCATCGGACCAGCGCCGACCGCCAGCGACATCCAGCCTGTTCCAATCTGACCATTTTTAGGTAGATGCCCAAACAGATCATTGTGGCCATAGACTGTCAGGGCTGCACCAGCGTAGGCACCAACGGCCTGAAATCCGGCATGCCCAATCGAAAACTGTCCTGTGAATCCATTGATCAGGTTCAGCGATACTGCCATGATGACGGCAATCCCGGACAGCATCAGCACCCGGTAGACAAGATCATCCATATAAACAGGCAGAATCACCGACAGGGTTGCCAAGACACCAAGGATGGCCAGTGCGATGACATAGTTGATCGGTTTTGTCATCTCAGACTTTCTCCGGGGTGTTTTTACCAAGAAGGCCTGCGGGCCGTATCAAAAGAACAAGAATCAAAATCAGGAAGGCTGCGGCATCCGTCCAGCGACTTGGGTCAAAATCGATGACCCCCAGCTTGATATGCGGAGCACCTTTGATAAACGATTCCGAAATACCCATTAGGAGTCCACCGAGCATCGCACCAGGTATGGAGCCAATGCCCCCCACTACCGCCGCGACAAAGGCCTTTAAGCCCATCTGAACGCCCATCAGCGGTAACAGACTCTTAAACGTCAAGCCTCCAAAGAGGACACCACCGGCGGCGGCAAGCGCAGCACCGATGCTAAATGTGAACGCGATGACATTATCGGTCGGAATTCCCATCAGTCCCGCAGCATCGAAGTCATGCGAAACCGCACGCATTGCCTTGCCCATTTTGGTTCGTTGGACAATGTACCAGAGCACTGCGACGAGAATTGCCGACACGATGACCATCACGAGCTGGTGCTTGGAAATGGTAATACCACCGGCCTGAATCGTTGATGCAGGCCCAGATGGCAAAATCTCAGGATAGAACTTTGGGTTGACACCAAAAACGAATGGTAGTTGCGCAGCACCTTCAATGAACAATGACACGCCGATTGCGGTGATCAGGGCCGTCAATCTCGGCGCACGGCGCAGGGGTCGATAGGCAAATCGCTCAATCACTAGCCCGAGCAACACGCAGGCGGCCATCGCGATGAACAGTATTGGCAGTAGCTGGACAAGTCCTGCAAACACCGTCTTTTGTGCCGACACCTTCAGCCAGCCACAGGCATAAAAGCCCACGAATGAGCCAACCATGAAGACATCCGAGTGTGCAAAGTTAATCAGCCGGAGGACACCATAAACCATGGTGTAGCCCAGAGCGATTAGGACATAGACACTGCCAAGCTGGATGCCATTAATGAGAATTTGGAGAAACTGGTCCATAAATGGTCAGCGGGCAGTGATGAAAACCACTGCCCGCATTGCCTTTCTACTGCTTTGGTTCGATTGTCTTCGTGTAGACGAACTTGTCACCCTTAACCTGAACGACTACGCCAGACTTGTTTGCGTTGCGATTTTCATCCAACGTAATCCGTCCGGTAACCGCGTCGTAGTCTTTTGTCTCAGAAAGAGCCTGGCGAACCTTGGCGCGCTCAAAGGACCCAGCACGCTTGATCGCATCTGCGAGAATCATCATCGCGTCGTAGCCTTGCGCCACAAGCGCTGCCGGCTCTTTGCCCTTGGACTTCTTGTAGGCAGCTACAAAGTCTTGGACACGCTTGGATGTTTCGCTCGCAGAGTAGTGTGTCGAGAAGTAGGAACCCTCGAGTGCACCACCAGCGCCACCAGCACCCTTGACAAGCTCGGATGAATCCCAGCCATCACCGCCCATAAGAGGAGCTTTGATGCCAATCTCACGCGCCTGTCGGGCAATCGTTCC
>CAIRTT010000384.1 GCA_903881535.1 uncultured Armatimonadota bacterium | reverse complement strand
TCAAACGGACTCCTGATGAATGCAACCAGCGAAAATACACTGCGTATGGTTCCACCCCTTGTCCTGACCGAATCAGATGTCTGTGATGCCATGGACCGCCTCAAAGCAGCCCTCCAACAGCTTTCTGGGACATCTATTACGGCTATCCGAGGTGCGGTTAGCACACCCGTTGTAGTAGAGCCCGGCTTTCTTGCGGGGCGGGATCTTTTGGGAATCGATGACTTTTCATCTAAGGAATGCCATCAAATTCTTGCCCTGGCAAAGCGTGTCAAATCGGGAGAAATCACCAATACCGCCACCGGGAAAGTGGGAGCGCTGCTCTTTGAAAAGCCATCCCTTCGAACCAAGGTTTCCTTTCTTGGCGCGCTGGCTAAGCTTGGCGCATCCGGGATGTACCTCGGTAAGGATGAAGTTGGACTTGGCAAGCGGGAATCGGTCGAGGATGTTGGCCGCGTCTTAACGCGCATGGTGGATGTCCTGATCGTGCGTACATTTGACCCAGTGATTCTGAAGGGCCTTGCAGACAGCTGCACGATTCCGGTTATCAATGCACTTGATGATGCAGAACATCCGTGTCAGGCGTTTGCTGACTTCTTAACCATGCAAGAGCACCTCGGGGACATCACAGGGAAGACACTGACCTACATCGGGGATGGCAACAACGTGGCAGCATCCCTGATGCTTCTCGCACCCAAGCTTGGCGTGCATTTCCGCATCGCATGCCCAGATGGCTATCTGCCTGATCCTCAAGTTTGGGCCCGTGCATGTGAGCTTGCTGCCGAGCATGGAACCAAAATGGAGCGGTTCAGCGTACCTAGTGAAGCAGCGACGGGCGCGGATGCCATCTACACCGATGTCTGGACATCGATGGGGCAGGAAGACGAACATGCGCGGCGGATGGCGGCATTTTCTGGTTACACAGTGACGGCCGAGATCATGCACTTGGCTGCACCAGGGGCAATCGCCTTGCACTGTCTTCCGGCGCACCGTGGGGATGAGATTGCAGACGACGTGATGGAAGGGCCGTGGAGCCGTGTGTTTGCGCAGGCGGAAAATCGCTTGCATGCACAACAGGCAATCCTTGCGGCAGTTCTTTAGGAGAGATTCATGCAGACGCGTAAAAACGATTTGATGCAGCTTGGAGTGATGTTGATTGCTGCGGCGCTTGCCGTGTTTGTTGCACTTTGGCTTGGCAAAGTACTCTATGGTGTTGCAAATGTTGCCTTAGTGATAGGCGTTATCTTAGTGGTTATCGGCTTCTTCCGCCGACGTTGATGTGTGCTAATCGTGTCGGTGGGTGGAGGATTACTCCTAACCATCCACCAATTTCTTTGTAAATGTGAGCAACAAGCCATCATCTACGGTGACCTGTTCGCCGTAACTTGGTGCTTTACCATCGGCGAACAAACCCGCACCCGTCGGAATATAGCCACGTTTTACATAAATCCGCTGTGCGGCGCCATAGTCGGCAGTCAACCCCACAGCGATACCAACGATGGAGCTCACGGACCGTGCCTCCTCTTCGATGGCATGCATGAGTGCACGACCGATTCCACGGTTCCTATTACACGGCAGCACGTTGAAGTCCGCAATTTCTGGTGCGCCTATCGCTAGGAATTCTCCGTGGTGTGATTCAAACAGCAGCGTGATGTAGCCCGCAAACACACCATCCATGCGTGCCACCAGCACGAGACGTTT
>CAIRTT010000383.1 GCA_903881535.1 uncultured Armatimonadota bacterium | reverse complement strand
CGACGTGTGCGTAGTGGCGGGCAGCCGTTTCGTATTCGACGTGAGCCGTATTAATCGTGATACCACGCTCTTTTTCTTCAGGAGCAGCATCGATATCTTCATACTTACGAGCCAGTGCACCACCGGACTTCGCAAGAACCGTAGTGATAGCTGCTGTAAGCGAAGTTTTACCGTGGTCAACGTGCCCAATGGTTCCAATGTTTACGTGCGGCTTGGAACGCTCAAACTTAGCCTTACCCATTGTTTCTCTCCTAGTAAAAACTCTAAAACATAACAAGCGACACGACACGCGTTACCACGTAAGTATCAACTCTTGCAGTGACCAAAGCGAATGAAACGCTAGGTTCGCAACCACTCATAATGAGCAGTACAAGCCCACGATGGGAATCGGACCCATGACCTCTTCTTTACCAAAGAAGTGCTCTACCACTGAGCTACGTGGGCGAACCGGAAAAGTATACCCCTCTGATTCGGGGTTGGCAATCAACTTCCGCTGTTTTCTGATGGATGCGGTATTGGCGTTGCGCGACGTGAGTCAGGCGTAATAGGAACAACCTTCTCATTATGTCGTATCAATATGAATGAGAGAGCGGCGGACACTTCGTCGCGGCTAACCGTTGATGGACTGCCGATTGCCAACTTCGTATCCGAAGGCAGGTAGCCAGCTTTAACTAAATCCCGAAGCGACTTCATCGGCACTGCAGCTTTCGTTGATCCGCGTTTCTGCTTGTTACCAGATTCAAGATAGTTAACCAGTTTTGTCAAAATCACGATCAGTTCGGCTTTACTTATGGCTGTTTTATCCACAGCCATTGACTTCAGCTGCGTTGGGTTCAAAATCGATTTCTTAACAAGGACATCCTGGTCAGGGGACGCAATTATGCACAGCAAAACAGACAAACAAGTCGAGAACATCATTTCGTACTATCCCCTATGTCCACGGAAATTACGCGATCGTCGAATCGTATCAAACTCTTCGAGTGCTTTCCCTGTTCCTAGCGCAACACACTCAAGCGTATTACCTGCAACACGCGTCGGAATGCCACCAGTTGCAAGTGAAATCAGCTGATCCAATCCGCGTAGTAGACTTCCACCACCCGTTAGGGTGATTCCGCGTTCGATGATGTCGCTTGACAGCTCGGGTGGCGTGTGCTCCAGTACTGACTTGACCTTGGCTATAATCTGAGATACAGGCTCCGAAAGCGCTTCGCGAATTTCGCCCTCTGTCACAAGAATCGTCTTCGGGAGTCCCTGGAGGCGATCACGCCCTTTGACTTCCTTTACCTTGTCCGTATCACTTGGGTAAGCACTACCTATTTCGATCTTGATTTCCTCAGCGGTTCTATCGCCGATTATCAAGCCATGTTGCTGCCCAATGTGCTTGACGATTACCTCGTCCATTTTGTTTCCGCCCACGCGAATACTTTGACTGGTAACGATGCCACCTAGAGATATAACGGCGATGTCGGTTGTTCCTCCGCCAATATCAACAACCATATTGCCACCGGCAGACTCAATTGGAAGCCCGGCACCTATCGCTGCTGCCATGGTTTCTTCGATGGTGGCCACTTCTCTGGCACCAGCTTCCATAGCTGCCTGCTCAACTGCCCTGCGTTCAACCGATGTCACACCTGCAGGCACACAAATGAGGACGCGTGGCTTGAAGATTCTAGGGCCTGTTGCACTCTTTTGAATAAGGTAACGCAACATTTGAACAGTTGTTGTGTACTCGGCAATGACACCATCGCTCATCGGTCGAATCGCTACAATATTGCCAGGCGTCCTACCAAGCATCTGCCTTGCTTCTTCTCCAACGGCCTTAACTTGACGAGTATTGGTATCAATGGCCACGACACTTGGTTCGTTGAGAATAATTCCCCGGTTACGAACAAAAACAAGAATATTAGCTGTCCCGAGGTCAATTCCGATTTCTTGGCCGAATTTCATTCCATCACCAACATATCTGTATCGCTTACATTTACATGCCAACATCGGGCACCCAGCTGTCTAAGGCGTTGGCAAAGTTCTTGGTACCCGCGCTCTATATGATGGATATCAAAAATGCGTGTTTGTCCATTTGCGGCAAGGCCCGCAACGACGAGTGCTGCTCCAGCACGCAAGTCTGTGGCTTTGACATCCGCACCGCTTAGCGAGGAAACACCAGAAACAATCGTTACGCTTCCTTCAACCTTAATGTTGGCACCCATTTTTGTAAGGTACGGAATGTGACCAAATCTGCCCTCATAAACGCTATCGTGAATCGTATTCGTACCATGAACCAACGTAAGCAGACTCGTAAAAGGCTGCTGAAGGTCTGTTGGGAACCCTGGATGCGGGCTAGCAACGATAGATGTACCTGTTAGTGTCTGAACAGGACCTGACCAGACGCGGACATGATTGCCATCTTGCGCAACGTGAGCGCCCATATCCGTTAGTTTTGAAAGCACAGGACTCAGCGCATTAACATCCGCTCCGATGAGCGTAATGTCTCCGCCAGTTGCAACGGCAGCAATAGCGTAAGTCCCTGCTTCTATGCGATCTGGTGAAACAGTAAACTCGCAACCATGAAGATGTTCAACACCCGTAACCGTAATGCGGCTGGTCCCCTGCCCATCAATAAGCCCACCCATCGCTACGATTAAGTTTGCTAAATCAACAACATCGGGCTCCTGTGCGGCGTTTTCAATCGTGGTAGTACCCGTTGCTAACGCCGCCGCCATCATGGTGTTCATCGTGGCACCAACGGAAGGCTTGTCCAAATAGACTGCCCCACCAACTAGTCCATCAAATGGAGCCTCTGCAAAAAAACATCCAGCGTCAATCGTCCAAGTGGCTCCAAGGCCCCGTAACCCTTTTTCATGAAGGTCAACAGCACGCGCACCGATATTGCACCCACCAGGCATCGCCAAACGGACAATCCCTTGTCGTGCCAGCAATGGACCAAGCAGCTGGAGTGACCCGCGCATCCTGCTAACCAAATGAGGCGGAGGTTCATTGAAGCGTGAAGCACTAGCATCTACAGTGAGTGTGGAATTCCCTGAAGAAAGCTCTGCTGTGGCGCCCATCGAATTGAGGATCGCAACCAGATCTGCTATGTCTGTAATGTTCGGTAAGTTATGTAAGACAGTCACTCCGGTCGTCGCAAGCAAAGTGCCAGCTATCAACGCAAGGGCAGCATTTTTGGAACCCGCGACCTGAATACTGCCTGACAGCGGATACCCACCTTCTATGACAATGTGCGGCTCATTGTTAGCAACGGAAGCTTGAATGGTAGGAGTTTGCGTATTGGTTGAAACTGATGGTGACACATTGAATCCGATCGGACAGGAATAACAAAACACTGCTGCGAAGACTGAATTGTTGCATAATCAGTTAGATGTGTCAAGCGACTTGAATGCCTGCATATGCAAACGCATCGGCGACGCTGATATGCGGATTTCGTGGACCGAATTGCGCCACAATTGCTGCCGACATGTAAGACGCCAGGCGGCCAGTTTGTTCGTATGAATAGCCTGCAACCAGCCCGCAAAGTGCAGCACTTGCAAACATATCTCCAGCTCCAGTGGTATCGACTGCGTCAGTCTTGAACGCATCCACTTCTGTCACTCCATTCACATCTGCAAATAGACACCCGTGTGCACCGAGGGTGATAATTGCCAGATGGCCAGTTTGTTCAGCCAGCCACTTTGATGCTTCGTGAACATCATCCTTACCGCTTATGGCTATCGCTTCCTGTTCGTTGCCAAAGACAATATCAACGTGGGACGTTAGAAGATTTCCAAAGGCTTCACGATGGCGATCGACACAAAACGAATCACTGAGGGAAAACGCAACAAGCCGCCCTGCATTCCGTGCAGCAGACATCGCATGCTCAACGGCATCTTGTTGTAATTTTGTATCCCAAAGATAACCAGTAACGTAAAGTACTTTGCTGTTGGCAATCGCATCCACATGCACAAGCTCAGGAGAGAAGTACTGACTTGCTCCAAGGCATGTGTGCATCGTTCGTTGCGCATCCGGAGTCGTCAGGACCAAGCAAACACCCGTATCTACATCGGCTTGGCCAAAGTGAGGAGTCACCCCGCCGGCAAGTAGCGCATCTGATAGCGCAAGTCCAAAGTCATCCCCGCCTACACATCCACCAAATGCCGCTTTGAAACCCAACTGCGCAACACCGATTGCCGTATTAGCGCCCGAACCGCCAGCTTCCCGTGCGGTGATCTCAAGAGCGGCTTTGCCAAGTAGCCTACGCTGGTGTTCGACAGAAACCAATGTCATCGACCCTTTTTCCGACCCACATTCAAGGAGAAGTTCATCGGAAGTTGTTGCAAGAATGTCAAACAATGGATTACAGAGGCAATACACATCGAACATAGTCAAAGAACTCCTATCAGCCAGCGCGCAGAATAAACATCAAAACACTCAGAACTAATAATACGCCTATACACAGCAAAACGCGGAATTTTAGGAGCCGAACTTCCACACGTTCATCTCCATCGTAGACATGTACATTCTTCGTTGCTCGGAAGCAATTATCGTGTGGTACAAGGGTACCGATGAGGGTTACAACAGCGCCGACAGGTATGTAGTCGAAGACGATGTTTGTGTCGTCAATATAAGGGCTTCGTCCCAAATGTTCGCCCGGGATGCCGTTATAGATCGACACTTGATTACTAAAATGGACATTCGCATGTGTTAGGTCGACATCAATGCACCCGGTTCCATCATCAATAGAGCAAGAGATTTGTTCACTATCTCTTCCTGTTATCCGCCAACCATTGTGACCATATTTTTTTGTTGTGCGTAGGTAAGCAACTGCTTGAATATCTGTATGGGCGATTTGAAGTGCCCCAACAGTCGGAATCGCTATGCCCCGTATTTTTGAACGACCTTCAGCGATCCCCAAGCCTGCAATGGATGTCCGGCGAATCATCAATGATGATAATCGACCGAGTTGGAGAAGAATTAGAGCTGCGGATACAAATAACGATGTCGCGATCACCTGAAGCCATGGAAAATTGGATCGTGGTGGCTGACCTTGGCTGTACTTTGGTGTGCTGGTTGAACGAGGTATGTTGTGATGCTGAACATTTTGCTCAGCGTGAACCATACTTATCATCCAAGTGTCGAGATCAAGCATTCCGGATGACGGATCCCACGTAGCATAACCTAACTCGACGGCACGGTGGATCAGGCTCACAGCTGTGTTTCGAACGACCGGGCGGATACAGGGGACTCCATCAACACCCAACCTGGGTTTCAGCGATGATTCATCCAAATCTATCCGACTAAAGTGAGACAAGTACTGACGAAGCGCGAGTTCGTTTGTTTTGCCTGACGGCGCAGCAATACCACACAGCTGGACTGAAAAGGTCGGAATCGTAACAGGTTTAGCCGAAACCTGATTTGATAAACAAATCGCGGTTAGACAAACGAATGCACCGAGTTTGCGCTTTGATAGACAGTCCACTTATGGGCGTTTATGCAATTTGCCGGAGCACATTAATCATTTCAATGGATGCCAGCATTGCTTCGGCCCCTTTGTTGCCCGACTTTGCTCCAGCGCGATCAATCGCTTGTTCCAGCGTGTCACATGCGACAACTCCAAATGAAACATAGACACCGGTCTCGAGCATCACTTGCGTTACACCTTTAGCGCACTCTGATGCAATCTGGTCATAGTGAGCCGTTGCGCCGCGCATCAGACAGCCGAGTGCAACAATGGAATCCACTTTGCCCGCGTTCGCAACTTTACGTACCGCAACTGGTATTTCCCACGCCCCAGGCACACGGATTACCGTAACTGCGCTGTCATCACCACCGTGTCGGCGCCATGTGTCAAGTGCACCTTCAAGAAGTTTTTCGGTAATAAACGAGTTGAATCTCGAGACTACGATTGCGATACGACCATCAGCTGCAACCAAGTTGCCTTCTATCGTGCTGTACATGTACCTATATTACCAGAGTCGTTTGAGCGGCTATGGCCGATATAATCCGTGCGTGAACGGGCTGATATTTCAGAAAACAGTTGTGTGGAAATGTGCCAATTTTGCGTTTTGGCTTACAAATGTCCTTAAAGGTTTGGCAATGATTTCTGGTATCTGCATATTTACGTTTTCGCTATACATCACAACTGGTTCTTACCACTTACTATCGTTAACTGGAATGGCCCTCATCGCATGTGTCATTGTCCTGTTAATCAAGGATGAGCTTTCAGGAGTCATGGACGCGTTTGTGTGGAACTATTTTAAGTCCAGTGTCCTGCGTAAATGTGTCCAAGGAAGTTTTACAGACGAGTCTGGTTGGATGATTATGGATAGGCCTGACAGCCCTAAGAGCGGAATGTCTCGATTTTTGTCGAATTTCAAAGTGATTGAACAACCGAAACGGGTGCTAAAGGTGATTGCGGACGATGGTGAAAGCTTTGCGATCGGTTGGGATTTTCGGCCATTAGCATTGAGCTCTGACAAGAGCGTCCAGTTGACAAAGGGACATCGCCATCAATTTGTAAAACAATTGTTCCCCTAGTTCGTTTGGTGTGTCAGAAGTATCACCGTATTGCTTGCTTCCGCTCACACAAGTTGCGGTTAAGTTTGTTGCAGACTAAGATTACTGCAATGCGATTCTTAAGAAACTTCCTCGTTGCTGTCTGTGCAGTCTTGGTCATACAACCGTTTGGCTATGGTGAGACACGCGAAGGTCGCGCATCCGTGAGGATTGCAAAAGTTCTTGTACCCACCGCAAAGCTGCGGGATACCCCTAGCGAATCTTCAAGAACCCTTGGCTTGATGGACCACAATGCCACGTTGACGGTTCTGTCTACCAAGTCTGGTTGGGTCCATGTCGTAACGAAGCGTGGTACCGATGGCTGGATTCG
>CAIRTT010000382.1 GCA_903881535.1 uncultured Armatimonadota bacterium | reverse complement strand
TGCAGTTCGACAAGGGTTACATTTCTCCTTACTTTGTAACCGATGCTGAGCGTATGGAAGCAGTGCTTGAGAATCCAGCAATTCTTCTTTATGAGAAGAAGATCACGTCTGTTCAGGACCTGATCCCAGTTTTGGAGCAAGTTTCCCAGATGCGCCGCCCACTTTTGATTATCTCTGAAGATATCGAAGGTGAAGCACTCGCGACCCTCGTGGTCAACAAGATCCGCGGAATTCTGAATGTGGTTGCTGTCAAGGCTCCTGGTTTTGGCGACCGCCGTAAGGCCATGATGGAAGATATTGCCATCCTGACCGGCGGAAAGTTCATCACAGAAGACCTCGGGATCAAGCTCGAGAACACTGATGCGAGCATGCTCGGATCTGCTAAGAAGGTTGTCATCACCAAGGACAACACCACGCTTGTCGAAGGTGCTGGTTCCAGTGCTGAAGTCAAGGGTCGTATTGACCTGATCCGCAAGCAGATTGATGCATCGGATTCCTCCTATGACAAGGAAAAGCTGCAGGAGCGCCTCGCGAAGCTCGCGGGTGGTGTTGCGGTTATCCAGGTCGGAGCTGCTACGGAAACTGAGCTCAAGGAAAAGAAGCACCGCTACGAAGATGCACTATCGGCAACGCGTGCAGCTGTTGAAGAAGGTATCGTCGCCGGCGGTGGCGTTGCACTGATCAACATCCTTCCTGCACTGTTACATGTCGAATGTGACAACAGTGACGAGCAGGTCGGTGTTACCATCGTCCGCCGTGCACTTGAGCAACCACTTCGTACCATTGCTGAAAATGCTGGTCTCGAAGGCTCAGTCGTTGTCAACAAGGTCAAGGATCTCCCAATCGGACATGGCTACAATGCTCTTACCGAAGAGTACGGTGACATGATTGGCTTCGGCGTTATCGACCCTGTCAAGGTAACCCGTTTTGCTCTCTCCAATGCAGCTTCCATTGCATCGATGATTCTGACCACAGAATCCCTCGTTGCAGAAAAGCCAGAGAAGAAGGCAGCAGCTGGTGGTGATCACCACCACCATGACGAGTACTAGGCTTACAACCTCCTAGGAGATGAATCGTCGGTGGTGCCTTCGGCACCACCGACTTTTTTTATGCATTCGTTTTGTTGAAATTTGACTCGATACCCGACAATACTTGTATATGCTCTGGATTCAAACACCATCCGTTAAACCCGGCGATCCTCCCCGCAGTGGTCTCGTCGGGTATCGGCGACTCACATGGGCTGATTTTGAAACTCGAAACGTTGCTTCTGGTGCATCCGCTCAAACAAGTGCAGTACTACACGCAACATATAAGTGGGGCTGGATGAGCCGGGGAAGTCAGTATACGGGCTTCATTTCTGATGTGCGTATTGGCGCATGGTTCGATCCAGCGGGATCTTGGCGTAAACCAGAAATTCGCAGCGACAACACTTTGCTCCTCGAACACGAACAGCGGCACTTCGACCTTTGTGAAGTTGGTGCCCGGATGCTGCGTGACCAGATAATGCTAATACGTGGTGACATTATGGGAAACAGCGATTCTGAAATCAAGACCAAGGTTCAGAACATCATGAACCCTCTTGTCACCTCGTTCATTGATGATGTAAAGCGGCAACAGGAACGCTATGACAAAGAGTCCAACCACTCTAGAAACCGCCGCGCACAGCAGGACTGGAACTATCGTATTCAACAGAACTTAGACCGTCTGGCACCGATCTCCGGCAGGTAACCCAACAAGCGTCGCGATGACAATTTCTGGTGGACAATTGATGCGTATCGGTAACATTGTTTGGCCAACCCCGCGTGACACAAATCCAGACGTTCCCTGAATACTGTACCAACCCTGCAAAATAGGAAAGTCTCCCAAGCCCGGTGCGCGATGCGGCGACATTCCAGGGACTATTACCTGTCCTCCATGCGTATGCCCAGACAGCACAAACGTATCTGCATTTCGAAATAGATTGATACCAACTGGATTGTGAGAAAGTGCAATCATCCCCGTCCCCTTTGGCCGGTTCTCTTCGGCCAATGTCGAACTAAAGCGTCCTCGCCATGTATCCTCGATACCGCAGATGAACAATCCATTTTGTAGGTCTAAGCCAGCATTGCGAAGAATTCGTATTCCAGCTTCTTGAGACATACGCTCTGTTAGCAGATCAGGATTGTAATAATCATGGTTCCCGAGAACACCAAAGACTCCCAGAGGTGCACGCAGCGCAGCCAGAATCGGAAGTACTCCACTGAGATGATCCAATGACCACTGGATATAATCGCCACCCAGCAGGATGAGGTCTGGTGTGGACTTCTGT
>CAIRTT010000381.1 GCA_903881535.1 uncultured Armatimonadota bacterium | reverse complement strand
CTCGCTCAAGCAATACATCGCCCAGAGATATTACTTCGATGCTGCCAAAGTCCCGGTTCGGATGATTACAGGGAATCACGATGGCGAGCTTGGGCGCTTCCGGCCGATGCTTGCCGAAGAGTCGATGGCGACCTGGGCGCGGGCGACGCGCCGCAAGTATTACCCAACGACGGAAAACAACTTCTGGTCATTCACATGGGGAGATGCCCTATTTGTCGCGCTGGACCCATTTTGGTATTCGACGGGCAGGCCGAATCAGGATAACTGGCGACATACCCTCGGCGCTGAGCAGCACAAATGGCTTGAAAAAACGCTCAGCGAAAGTAAGGCAACGTATAAATTTGTCTTCATCCACAACCTCGTCGGCGGTCTTGGAAAAGACAGCCGCGGCGGAGTCGAAGGTGCGGATGGCTATGAGTGGGGCGGCAAGGATGCGGATGGCAAAGACATTTTTGCGGAGAAGCGTCCTGGCTGGTCGATGCCGATTCACCAGCTGCTCGTCAAATACAAGGTCAGTGCTGTTTTTCATGGACACGACCATGTGTATGCGCATCAGAACAAGGATGGCATCATCTATCAGGAGCTCCCTCAACCAAGCCATGGCCGCGGTGGGGCGATTGGGAGTGCGGCGGAATATGGCTATGTAACGGGCACGATTCTGCCGGGTGCGGGCGTGATGCGTGTGGATATCGCTCCTGACAAGGCAACGTTCACCTTCCTGCGAACTGATAGGGGCAAACCTGAAAAGGCACACGAGTTCACGATCAATGGGAAGAAATAATCCGCAAATATAACCCAAAAAAGGGGCTGGGTTTACCGTGTCTGAAACGCCTGCACCTTCCGCCCGAGCCGCGCCGTCGGCGGGTCGAGCTTGGCGATGACATCCGCGGCGGGCATCCACTGCGTATCCTCCCCCGGTTCCCAGTTCTCTGACATCACAAAGCCAAATCGGACATCGTAGTGGAGATGCTCTGGCTGGTCCTTGTGCGCCGGGATTGGGTGGATATCGATATCGATGATGCCGAGGAATGACTGGATATCCGTAACGCGTGCTCCTGTTTCCTCGCAGAGCTCGCGCAGGGATGCATCCGCGACGCTCGCATCCGAGTCCTCAACATGCCCGCCAGGCTGGACCCACCTGCCGATCTTTTTATGCCAGAGAATAACCATCCAGGGCTGATTGGGGTGGATAGCAACACAGCTTGCTGTCATATGCCCCTCGGGGGTATCGCGTGACAAGGGGTTGCTGATACACGTCTCAAGGAAATGCAGGGTAGCCGCAAGATGTGCTGCTTCTGTCGCATCAAGTGGTGTGTGCTGGCGCACCTGGTCAGAGATGTCCTGAAGTCTGGAATCGGGCATCCAGCAATGCTACCAGAACGGCTAGAATAGAGCATCACACCGGAAAATCCCGCATCAGTGAAGGTGCGGAGCAAGGCAGACATCGTGAACAAAAAAGTCCTCCTCCTTGGCAGCGGCGAGCTGGGTAAGGAATTCGTAATCGCATTACAGCGCCTCGGGCAAACGGTTATCGCCGTTGATAACTACGCTGACGCGCCGGCGATGCAGGTTGCGGATGGCTTTGATGTGATCAATATGCTCGATGGTGCAGCGCTGGATGATGTCATTGCGCGGCACAAACCCGACATCATTGTGCCGGAGGTCGAAGCGATTCGTACGGAGCGTTTTTATGGGTATGAAGCGCAGGGGATGCAGGTTGTTCCCAGTGCGCGGGCGGCCAATTTTACAATGAACCGCAAGGCGATTCGTGATCTTGCAGCGGTGGAGCTGGGTCTTCAGACAGCGAAGTACCGCTACGCGACGAGCGCCGCTGAGCTAAGTGCAGCCATCGAGTCGCTTGGCCTCCCGGTGGTCGTGAAGCCCCTGATGTCCAGCAGCGGCAAGGGCCAGTCGGTGATTCGGGATGCATCCGAAATTCAGGATGCCTGGGACTATGCGTGCAGCGGCTCTCGCGGAGATCTCATGGAAGTGATTGTCGAAGCATTTGTGGACTTTGACTTTGAAATCACATTGCTAACGGTGACACAGCAGAACGGCCCAACGCTGTTCTGTCCGCCTATCGGACACAGGCAGGAGCGCGGCGACTACCAGGAGAGCTGGCAGCCTATTCCGATGCTGGATGCGCACATTGCTGAGGCGCAGCGGATGGCGGGTGCGGTCACGGAAGCGCTGACGGGAGCGGGTATTTGGGGCGTCGAGTTCTTTGTAGGCAAGGATGGTGTGACATTTAGTGAGCTGTCTCCGCGTCCGCACGATACCGGTATGGTCACGCTTGGAGGTACACAAAACCTGTCCGAGTTCGAGCTCCACGCACGTGCGGTACTGGGCTTGCCGATTCCGGAAATCACCGCCGAGCGCGCGGGTGCGAGTGCCGTGATTCTAGCGAGTGGATGTGGGCCTCAGCCTCCGGTGATTACGGGAGTTGCGGATGCCATTTCGCAGCCGAAAACCGATATACGGTTGTTTGGAAAGCCATCAACGCGGAAGTACCGCCGGATGGGAGTTGTCCTTACGTATGGTGCGGTGGGCGACGATGTAAATGCGCTTCGGGAGCGGGCAAGGCTTGCGGCGGCGATGGTGTCTGTCGATGGTGTGCCGACGCCACAATAGTGTGTGCAAGTGGCGGTCAGGCTGGCGTCTTAATCTCGAATAGCCCCTCCACGGTATAATCACGAGGCTGTAAAAGCCCCATTTTCTGGCGCATTACGTATTGAAAAGCAACTGTTAATCGCCATAAAGAAGGTCCATATATGAGTACCATTGATTCAATCCAAGCCCGGCAGATCCTTGATTCCCGTGGCAATCCGACCGTTGAGGTGGATGTCTACCTCGAGAGCGGAGTCGTCGGCCGTGCAGCCGTTCCAAGTGGCGCATCCACGGGTGCACACGAGGCTGTTGAGCTCCGTGATGGCGATAAGTCGCGCTACCTGGGCAAGGGTGTCCAGAAGGCTGTCGACCATGTAAATGAGGACATCGCTCCTGAGCTGATCGACATGGATGCCCTCGAGCAGACTGCCATCGACCACCTCCTCCTCGAGCTGGATGGCACGCATAACAAGGCGAACTTCGGCGCAAATGCTATCCTTGGCGTTTCCCTCGCAGTTGCAAAGGCAGCCGCTGAAGAACTCGGCCTCCCCCTCTACCGCTACGTCGGTGGTGTAAGCGCTCGTCAGCTCCCAGTCCCGATGATGAACATCATTAATGGTGGCAAGCACGCGGACAACTCGGTCGACCTCCAGGAATTCATGGTGATGCCTGTTGGTGCTGAGACATTCTCTGAAGGCCTTCGCTGGGGAACGGAAATCTTCCACGCACTGAAGTCTGTTCTTAAGGGCAAGGGCTACAGCACATCTGTTGGAGATGAAGGTGGCTACGCACCAAACCTCAAGAGCAACCAGGAAGCCCTGGATGTCATCATGGAAGCGATTGCAAAGGCTGGCTACACCGCTGGTGACCAGATTCAGATTGCAATGGACCCGGCGACGACTGAGCTCTACGAAGAAGCCAAGCATAAGGGTGCAGAGGGTAGCTACTACTTCTGGAAGTCCGGCATCATGAAAACCCGTGATGAAATGGTTGCTTTCTGGGCAGACCTCGCGGCGAACTATCCAATCATCTCGATTGAAGATGGCATGGCTGAGGATGACTTCGAGGGCTGGAAGATGCTCACGGATGCACTCGGCAGCAAGGTTCAGCTCGTCGGTGATGACCTGTTTGTCACGAACACCAAGCGCCTGTCCGATGGCATCGCACGTGGCCTCGGAAACTCCATCCTCGTCAAGGTCAACCAGATTGGTACCCTGACCGAGACATTGGAGTCTATCGAGATGGCGAAGCGTGCAGGCTACACGGCAATCATGTCGCACCGCTCGGGTGAGACTGAGGATGTTACGATTGCGGACCTCGCGGTTGCAACGAACTGTGGTCAGATCAAGACGGGTGCACCTAGCCGTTCGGACCGAGTCGCAAAGTACAACCAGCTGCTTCGCATCGAAGAGCAGTTGGGCGCCACCGCCCGCTACGATGGCCTCGCGAGCTTCTACAACCTCAACAAGTAGCCACTGGCGAAGCGGATTTAGGATATGCCTCCTCTCTCAAAATCTGGGAGAGGAGGTTATTTTATG
>CAIRTT010000380.1 GCA_903881535.1 uncultured Armatimonadota bacterium | reverse complement strand
CATTGATGGAACATCGCGATGATGTTGTTTCCACCTTCAACAGACGTATCCACACCTGCGATGCGGTGAGCTCCGCCATCTGATGCAAACAGGTGAATACAGCTACGCACCACCATTACAAATAAAAGTAACGCAGCCACGACTCGAACAAATTGGAGTCCTTCGTAACTAGAAGGATCGTCAGGAAATACTGCGCTGAAATCAAAATTCATAAACCGTAATTTACTACTTAGTTGTAAGCAAATCTGACCATCAGGAATTACATTGAAATCACTGCATCACTTCTATGGCCTACGGTTTGACAGATTGATTGTCAGATCACCAATCAAATAGCAATCTGACAATCAACTGAAATATCAGGCGCTTCTAATAAATAGAAGTAACGACGATTGCGATGGTCGCAATTGTGACTGCGAGCACGTAGATCTGATACACCATCCACGGTTGCTTTGATTCAGCACTTCCAAGAGCTGTTGCCTTTTCTGCAGCAGTCATATCTTTGGCATCGTTCTGGAAAGCCAGCAACGCATTGCTCGTGAAGATCCATGATGTTACGGATGTGACAATCGCAATAAATGCAACTAAACGCTTCGTGCTGTCAGAAGCATTTGCAATATCTGCAAACACAATGATTGCGAGTATTGCTACTGAAGCGACTTGGTGCAATGCACCGAGTCCCATATTTAGTCGTGCAGTTGCGCCCTGCCGATTCTTGAATTCTTCCATTTTGGTTTCCCCCTTTTGTGAACACTTTTGTACTCACAAAGTGAGATTATTCCACAGCTTTTTGGGCTGTTGTTGCATCCTGTCCCCTCCCACCCAGCACAGTGAAAATCCCCAGATAGGCAAGGGCTATTGTCGACACAGGAAAATAGCTCATAAATAAGAGGTGGCCACGACCATGAAACAAAGACTTGATGATCTGCTCGCAACAGGCGTACAAAATGGCCATGTGCCCGGAGTGGTTGCTGCGTTAGTAGACAAAAACGGTCTGACTTACCTCGGTTCAGCCGGTGAACGAACAATCGGTACAGGCGATGTCATGACTACTGACACGGTTGGTGCCATAGCTTCAATGACGAAGGCAATAACCGGCGCAGCAGTAATGCAGTTAGTTGAGCAGGGTCGTCTTGATCTTGATGCTCCTGCAAATACCTATTGTGCCGAACTTGCGACGCCACAAGTACTTGAGGGCTTTGATGATGCTGGACAACCAATCTTGCGAGATGCACGTTCACAGGTCACGCTTCGTAATCTGTTAACGCACACCTCTGGTTATGCATATGACTTCACGGACCCGAACCTTGACAAGTGGTTTGGAGCAACTGATGCGCCGCGAATGTCTACAGGCCGTGTCGCGTCCCTCAACACTCCTCTTATGTTTGACCCAGGCACGAAGTGGCTTTACGGAATCGGCATTGATTGGGCGGGAATAATTCTCGAGCGTGTCACAAAATCAAAACTTGGCGATTACTTTGCAGAGCATCTCTTAGAACCATTGGGAATGGCTGATACCGGATTCACTTGCACTCCAAACATGTTGGAACGAAAAGCAGCTCTGCATCTCCGCACACCAGATTCTACTTTCATGTCATTTGAAATGCCGCGAGCTGAGAATCCCGAATTTGAAAGTGGCGGTGGTGGTTTGTTCTCGACAATGAGCGACTACACGCGATTCATGCGCATGATCCTCAATGATGGAGTGTTCGAAGGAACTCGAGTGCTTGGCGCAGAAACCGTGGCTCAAATGGCAACAAATAATATGGGCGACATCCGCGTTACAGAATTGAAGTCTGCGAACCCCGCATTTTTCCGCAGTGGTGAATTTTATCCAGGTGTTCCGAAGTCATGGGGCCTAACGTTCCAGATCAACGAAGAACCACTTCCTAACGGTTGTCCTGCTGGTGTACTCACCTGGGCGGGTGCGTTCAACAGCTACTTCTGGATCGACAAGACAACCGGCATTGCAGGTTGCTACTTAAGTCAGGTTCTCCCGTTCTTTGACGCACAAACATCTGGCCATTTCTTTGACTTCCAAACAGCCGCGTACGCCTCGTAAATCAAATGAATTGCAAAGTTGCAGATTCTTAAAAGCATCTGCTTTGTTTACTCAATTGCGTTCCTCATGATGGCTTGTCCAAGCATCCGAAGATTTGGATGAGCATCTGCCACAACTTTGCCCGTTGCTGCCCACCACTCACTAGCTCGAATTCGAGTCGCGAAAGACGCCCAATCTTCTATTGAGTCAAAATCGAAGACATAGTGCCTACGAGTCAAATCGCCGCCGGCCATCGGTTCCAGAAGTCTTGGGTTCTTTGCCCCAAGGGACACGTGAATAGCTGCAGAAGCACGTGATGCTTCTGTCAACAACATTAATGCTGCGGGAGTTCCCTCCCAGGTTGTGATTACTGAAATTGTCATTGTGTTTTCCTTAATAAATTGCGGTCAGGACGAACACGATGGTTGCAACGGTGATAGCGAGAACGTAGATCTGGTACACAAGCCACGGTTGCTTGGCAGCGCTTAATCCACTTGCTGTTTCTCTTTCGGCTACAGTCAGATCTTTAGAAT
>CAIRTT010000379.1 GCA_903881535.1 uncultured Armatimonadota bacterium | reverse complement strand
GGATATTTTACGAATGAGCCTTACGCCACTGCGAGCCCGATGGACTTCACGCGCGAGGACAAGGAAGATCTGACGGTTCGGTACATCCACCGCTTTGATGTCCGCAAGAAGAACCCGGATGCCAAGGTTTCTGAGCCAGTAAAGCCACTTGTCTTTTGGCTAGATAGTGGGATACCGGTTGAATGGCGGGATGCAATCCGTGATGGCATTTTGGAGTGGAACAAGGCCTTTGTGGCGATTGGGTTGCAAAATGTTATCCAGGTTAAGCAGCTGCCAGATGTTATCCCGGCCGATGCCAAGGACATGCCGCTTGATACCGCAGATGCACGCTTTAACATCGTTCGCTGGGTTACAGATGATGCGCTTGACAACGCCCACGCAGTAGCCCACGCAAGGTTCAATCCCTTAAATGGTCAGGTGCTGAGCGGTTCCATCAATATCACCAGCTCATTTGTCCGCATCACCCAGCTTGAGAAAATGCTGTCGGTAGACCCAGCGGCGGCGTTTTCCAGGGTTGCTGAGAGTGTCCCTTTTGCTGACATGCTTGGTAGCAGCAAGGAGTCCCTCCGGTGCCGGCTGGCTGAGCACGGCCGAATGAATGCCTGGATGGGATTACAGGCAATGGAAGGTGGCGCTAACCGCGGTCCGCTGTCGAACCGTGAGTATGTCCGCCAGTTCCTCCGTGAGGCAATCGCACACGAAACAGGGCACTTGCTTGGACTGCGACATAACTTTGCTGCATCCAGTCAATACACGCTCGGCCAGCTTGGGAACTCCACATTTGTCAATACCAAGGGGACATCCGCGAGTGTCATGGACTACACGCCATTCAATATTATGGCTCTCGAGGACAAGGATGTACCATTCTTCTCACCGGTCATCGGGCCCTATGACTTTTGGGCGATTCAGTATGGCTACACGGACAGCAAGGGTATCAAGGATCCTGCAGACGAAGTTGCCATCCTCAACCAGATTGCACGTAAGTCCGGGCAAGTGGGGTATCGCTACCAAGGGGACGAGGCTGCGGATAGCTTTGATCCGACCGTAACACGCTTTGATCTGAGTTCAGATCCGCTAGCGTATTGGACAAAGTCCCTCGAGATGTCCGAGAAACTGTTGACTGCGCTGCCGGGCCGGCTGCCAAAGTACGGACGCAGCTATGTGGAATTCACGCGATCGTTTGGGATGATCGTGAACCAGATTGGCCAATCGACTGCGCAGGTGTCAAGGTTTGTGGGTGCGCAAACGATTAATCGATCCTTTAAGGGGGATGTCAATGCGCCGGCGCCGCTGCGGCCAGTCCCGGCAAGCGTGCAAAAGAAGGCCATCGCCACTCTTCACGACTACCTCTTTGGAGCATTTGCATTGCCAATCCCGGCGGCTGCTTTGGATAAGCTGCAGACGCGCCTCGATACCTTCCCTGCGACACCGGGTGAGTATCCGATTGCTGACTCATTGAGCAATGTGCAAAAAATGGGTCTTCGCAGGCTCTATTCCTCGCAGATTCTGTCGCGGGTCGTCAACAATGCCTTCAAAGATGAGGCGCGTAAGCAACCGGTGCTGGATTTGGCAACGTATTCGGAGCTTGTGGGGATGCCATTGTGGAGTGAAGTCCTCTATGGGCGGTCAGCCACGGCCGCGCGGCGACAGCTGCAACGCCTCCATGTGGAGACACTGAGCAACTTCGTCCTAAATGGCGGTGGCCCGGATGAAATGCGGATGGTAGCAAGTATCCAGCTTCAGGCCCTTCGTGTAAAACTTGGCAAGGTCAATACGGCTAAGATGGACCGGATGACGAAGTATCACATCGCGGACACGGTGCAGCGAATTACGCGCACACTCGATGCGAAAGTGACGATTTCGAGCGGCGGCGGCGGGGGCGGTTTGCCCCCGGGGCTACTGCAATCCCTGATGGGCGGCAAGGTGCTGCCTTAGTCAGCTGCGACGGTGATGTCTCGTAGGGAGCAGGACCTCTGTCAGATGATTGACAACAGGCTCTGCTCCTTTTCTTTTGTCAATGTCCTGACCCATTTCACCGAACGGGTATCTGATACTAGCCATTCGCGGGTGGCAGTTACGGTTTCGCTGAGCGGGCGCGCGAGGAGCCCGTACTGTGTTGCTTTTTGTGTGTCCGTACTGCCATCCGTTCCCGTTAGACCCGGAATCCAAAGCGGCAGCTCACTCCACGGCTGGACACCGTTCTCAGTCAGAACATCACCGGGAAGATAGACAACTTTGCTTTCCGCAGCACTGCTTGCCTGAATCGTGTTGAGAAGCGTCCCAAGCGTCACGACAGGGCCATCCGCGTTGAACGTCCCGCGTATTCTGTTGCTGATTAGCAGAAGAACAAAGTCCGCGAGGTCACGTACATAAATGAATTGGGTCGGGTAATTCGGGCCCTCAGGCGCGATGACAGATCCACCTTCATCAATGCGCCGGACCCAATATGCAAAGCGATCACTTACATCATGAGGACCGACAATCAATCCCGGGCGGACGATGATGTGGTTATCGGGATACGACATCCGCACCATGTCCTCACACCGTGCTTTCAGACCGCCGTAGGTCTCACCCGTTACGGGCGCAATGTCATCGGGGCAAGGGTGGACAGCAGATGACTCAGCTGTCGAATGCGTTGGCCAGCCAACATAGACACTCACGGTTGAGATAAAGCAGTACGGGATGTTTGCTTCGGCGGCTGCATTTGATGAAAGCTGGACAACCCCAGGAGAGTAGCCGCAGGTGTCGAGAATGACATCTGGAGCTGAGTCGATAAGGGCTTTTAGAGCATTTCTGTCGCTGCGGTCACCGGTAATGGTTGTGATTTCCGTAAAGGCAGTTGGGTTGGATTTGCCACGATTGAGGTGCATGACCGAGTGTCCGCCAGCCAAGGCGGCATCCGTGATTGCGCGCCCGAGGAAGATGGTGCCGCCGATGAGTGCGATTTTCAAGGGGAAGAATTCCGGTTCGTATACGTGATGCGATAGCATACAGGCTGAAGCGAATACGCAGCGTAGAACCGGAAGAGTACACGGATGCGCCACTGTCAGAGAGCCGGGCCTAGGCTGTGAGCCCGGTGAGTGGATGCCGTGGAATGTCGCCGAGGAGCTGACCGCGAATGAAGTGCAGGTGGAGAATATCCACCTGAATCAGGGTGGTACCGCGCAGTTTTAACCCTGCGTCCCTGAGGTGGAGGCCGAAAGGCTTCCCCTCATTGGACGTGGGGTTTTTGTTTGTCTGGATGAACAAGAGGTGTTAGAGATGGCAGTGGAACTTTCAACGCGGTACGAACCGCACGCGACGGAAGCCGACATTTATAAGCGATGGCTGGAGACAGGCTGTTTTAATGCTGAACCGGATTTAGAGTCTGGCCGGCCGCCGTACTGCATCACGATTCCGCCACCAAACGTCACGGGTGCACTCCATATCGGGCACGCGCTCAACAACACGATTATGGACACGCTGGGGCGCTGGAAGCGGATGCTTGGCTATAACGTCCTTATCCTTCCGGGCACAGACCACGCTGGCATCGCCACGCAGTCGGTTGTCGAGAAGCGAATCGCAACCGAAGGCCTGACCCGCCAGGACCTCGGGCGTGAGAAGTTTGTCGAGCGCGTCTGGGAATGGAAGCAGGAATACGGCGATCGGATCGTCGGCCAGATGCAGCGTCTTGGCTGTTCGTACGACTGGCGCCGGCTGCGTTTTACGATGGACCAGCCCTATGTGGATGCCATCATGGATGTCTTTGGCAAGTGGCATGCGGAGGGTTACATTTACCTCGGTGAGCGGATGGTGAACTGGTCACCAAAGCTGATGACGGCCATTTCGGACATCGAGGTTGAAGACAAAGAGCTTGATGGCCACCTCTGGCATTTACGTTATCCACTCGCAGATGGCAGTGGCGACGTCATCGTGGCGACGACGCGCCCCGAAACAATGCTTGGCGATACAGCGGTTGCTGTGCATCCGGAAGATCAACGCTACACAAATGTCATTGGCAAGCTCATCGATGTTCCTCTCCTTGGGCGGCTGATTCCGGTTGTTGCCGATGATTTTGTCAAGCTCGAGTTTGGAACTGGTGCGGTCAAGGTCACGCCTTTCCACGATGCAAATGACTTTGAATGCGGTCTTCGAAACAATCTGCCTCGTATTGAGGTGATTGGCCCGGATGCCCGGATGACGGAAGCGGCCGGTGTTTACGCAGGCCTTGATCGGTTTGAAGCGCGCAAGCGTGTTGTGGCCGATCTCGATGCCGCAGGTTTCCTCGTGAAAGTCGAAGCATATCGCCATAAAGTGCCTCACTGTGACCGTTCAGGTGCCGTGATTGAGCCACGCCCAAGTCATCAGTGGTTCTGCAAGATGTCAGGCACCCCGATGGTGGATAAGGCTATCGATGCTGCGACATCTGGGCACATTAACTTCGTCCCTGAGCGCTACAGTGAGACGTATGTGCGCTGGTTGGAGAATATTCGGGACTGGCCGATCAGCCGCGGCCTGTGGTGGGGACACCGCCTGCCTGTTTGGCGCAAAGCTGATTCCGACCCAACGGTTGCAGAGAACTGGGTGTTTGCGCGCACTGCCGATGTCGCTGCAGAGAAGCTTGGTAGTACAGATATTGTCCAATCGGATGATGTTTTGGACACCTGGTTTAGCTCTGCATTGTGGCCATTTGCGACGCTTGGCTGGCCGGAGAATACGGATTCGCTGAAGCAGTGGTATCCGACGAGTTTGCTTTCGACGGCGCAGGAGATTATGTATCTCTGGGTTGCCCGGATGGTGATGACCGGTGAGTACTTCCTCGGTGAAAAGCCATTTGACACGGTTTATATCCATGCGACGATTTTGGATGAGCATGGCAGCCGGATGAGTAAGTCCAAGGGAAATGGTGTTGATCCGGTTGACCTCATCGACCTCTACGGCGCGGATGCGCTCCGCTTTGCACTAATGCGCGAGGCGGGTTTGCGTCAGGATATTCGCGTAAAGCCGATCCGTGACAACAAGCAGGATCAGGTTGAGCAGGCGCGTAATTTCTGCAACAAGATTTGGAATGCAAGTCGCTTTGTCCTGATGAACCTGGATGGCTATGAGCCTCCTGCTGAGCTGCCTGCATCGGATGACCTGGTCGACCGGTGGATTCTTGCGCGTCTTGACCAGACGGCAGAGGCGGTCGCTACGGGTTTTGATACGTATCGCATGGACGATGCGAGCCGGGCGATTCAAGAGTTCTTCTGGGATGACTTCTGTGACTGGTATATCGAAGCGGCGAAGCCTCGCCTAAGTGCCACCGATGGCTCTGAAGCGACAGCCAAGGCGGTTCTCTGGCATGTGCTGGATCGTTCGCTGAAGCTTATGCACCCAGTGTTGCCATTCCTAACAGAAGCCATTTGGCAGCAGCTTCCATTTGCGCGTGAGCGTGCGGGTGTTGAGCACTTAATGCAGGCTACGTATCCGGCCGCCGGTTCAACGCCTCGTGATGAAGCCGCCGTCGGGCGATGGGATACGGTTCGCGAAGTCATTCGTGCAACGCGAAACATTCAGGCGGAAAACCAGCTGAAGAAGGGTGGAGACATTTACTTAAATGCGGCCACGGATGAAATCAAGGCATCGGTTGCAGCAAGCGAGTCGTTGGTCCGTTACCTGACAAAGTGTGATGCGGTGCATTTCGAGGTTGGTCCAGAGGATGGCTTCCTTGCGGTGACATCGGTTGGCGAGGTACGTTTACCGAGGCCAAGCGCGACACCAGAGGTCATCGAGGCTGAGCGTAAGCGTCTGTCGGGCGAGCTCGCAAAGATTGACAAGGACCTTGCTGGGCTTGCTGGGCGCTTGAGTGACCCAACGTTTGCTGAGAAGGCGCCGGAGGCAGTGGTTGCCAAAGCACGCGGACAGCAGGCGGAATTACTTGAGCGGCGGGGTAAAGTCGCGGAGCGTCTTGAGCACCTCGACTAAGCCAATGGGGGTCTAAAGTCCCTTCATGAGTCCCGGTTTAATTGGTTCTACCGGGACTTTTCTTTGTGCCTTTTGCCTCAGCCAAGGGTGGCTGCACCGGCGCTATGCTTACACCATGGAACCAACAATCAATCAGGACAGCCCAGCGTGGATGTTCTTTGTTCATGCATCGTTTGCCGTTAGCTGTATCGCGATGATCATCGGTATTTGGTGGCTGCCAGCGGAGTTATGAATCAAGGGATTTCTGACGATGGGCTTTTTCGGAACAGTGCAGTCTGCATTCACGCTGTCGAAGGCGCTACGTGGTCACCATGAGTCAAGGAAGATTCATCACAGGATTAGTGAAGCGAAGACGGCGCACATTTTGAAGGAGTATGAGATCAACCCGTAGGCCTAATTTTTGGGATTAGGCGTTTCGTTTCGATGCAAGTCCACTGGAAAGCCGGTGGGCTTTTTGCATTTGTCTTCGAGATAAGCGCTACGCGGAAAGCCATTGAGT
>CAIRTT010000378.1 GCA_903881535.1 uncultured Armatimonadota bacterium | reverse complement strand
TGTCGTTTACTCCTCATCTGCGGTGGCAGCATCGCCACCAGCATCATCATCCCCGCCGGATTCTGCATCATCAAGCATGGACTCAAGCTCATCTGTGCTGACTTCGCCATCCATACCGCTGGCCATTTCTTTCATAAAAGAACGGATTGCCTTTGGATCATTTTCATCGAGGCGGTCTGCGGCATCCGCGAGGTCATCAAGGCGTGAGTCCTCACTACGCACGCGTGCAAAGCGCGAAACACACTTACGTACATTGGTCGAGGCGCAGCGCGGGCAAACAGGAGGCGCTGGATCTGCTACGACACCAATCAGAACCGAAAACTTCCGTCCGGTAGCGCAGTCATCACACGTAAACTCGAAAATGGGCATGCGCTATTCTACATCTGGAGGCGGATTACCGGCAGAATGGTTGCCATTGAACCTATTTTTAGGAGGTTTCGTGCCACGCCTTCGGCTGGCAAAGTGCCACATAAAGCCCATCTGGCATCACCATGAAAATGCCACAAATGTCGTTCTGGCCTTTTTGTTTCCCGAGAGCAGCCACAAATATGTCGACATCCTTACCTGCATTGCGGCGTTTGACGATATGTAGCCTTGCATCCCGTTCACGGAGGATTGGGGTGACGTGTCTGGGTTTGGCCTGAACGAGGGCGATGACTTGCCAGATGGATGCCAGCTGTGGGTTGATTTCCGGGGGTGTCTCACCCGCGGTCATCAGGTAATCATCCATCGGGGATGCAAGCCCGGCCGATGCCACTTCACAAAGTACGCCAAGTGCGCCTGCTCGGCAGAGTGCAGGATGTGGGTCGAGAATCCACCTTGCATCTGCAAGGTCAGGGAACATCGGGACTTCATCAAGGCTTGGGCTGATGGTAAGGCCAATGTCGACAAAGTGGACATCACCGGATTGCCACGGCGTCTCGATGCCTACTGTCAGGATGCACTCTTTGCAGTCTTTACCTTCGGCCAGAAATGCGTAGGCATCACCGAAATCCATGGTTTCGTCATCGGGGAGGCCTGTCGGAAGCTTCGCAAGTCCCATCCCAGAGGTTGCAACAAAGTCAGCCCAAACACCCATGGGTGGCTCGAGGCTGTCGAAGGAGCGATTGTTACGGGTTCCATCCGCGCGGCGGCTTGGGTCGTAATAAATCACAGTGCCAGCTGCATCGGCAGTCCGGCAGTCGCCGTGGATAACCGTTACCTTGCCCGGTGTTGGGCAACGTTCGGCATTGATGGTGGCGAAGTGGGCCCGTGCTGGATCTATTTCGTAGCAGGTTACATTTAGGCCTGTTGCTGCGAGTTGAAGCGCTTCGATTGCACAGCCGGCGGCGATATCGAGGACGGGGCGTCCGGTGGATGCGAGCAGCATCGCATGGACTGTAACAAGTCCGGGGCTGGTCGCCATCGACAGGCCATCGTCATCCGCGAACAGCTGGTCGGCAAAGGCAAAGCCCCGTGTTTCGGCGCGTTTGCGGATATCCCGGATGGTTGCGAGCGCGGATGTCTGCCCGGGAGTCATTTCTGGAAAGGCTTTGCGCAGTGCCAGTACGGTAGATGCCTTGTCTCTGAGATCCCACGCTGGGTGGTTCAGGATGATTTCGGCCGCACTGGATGTCGCGAATTCAGCATCCGAAAGTGTCAGAACTTGACTCCGAGCTTGGCTTCGGCTCTGTAGTCGGTTCGTCCATTTGGGGATGTAATCGCACGGTTATTTATCATCGATCCACTGAGGGATAAGTTGAACGAGTTCGAAATGTTGTGTGTAAACCCGAGGGAGTAGGTGGCAAGGCCCTTATTAATGGCTGGTCCGTAGGCAAAGGTGTCTTTGTAGCCGCCGGTCAGGTGGGTGCCTGATCCAAAACGCCATCCAAGTGTGAGTCCAGTTTCACCGAACTGTGGTGCTCCGCCTGCCTTTGTGATGACATCGGCAGAAGTGCCCTTGAGGAGATCGGTGTCGGCATAGGTTCCGCCGAGTTCGAATGCACCCAGTTTCGCCGAGATGCCGTACTCGCGCTTTTCAAGCGGATTGAACTTGTCTTTTTGCGCAGGGTCATCCGGGTTCAGGATGTACGAGCCGCGTACTGTGATTCCCTTGAAAGGATGCAGAGCAATATTGGCATTCGCACTGTCGCGGTTTGCGGCAGCATCTCCCATATTGGCATCCCGCATACGCAGGAGTCCATCGACTTGAAAGAGTGTCTTTTGTCCACCCAGCATTGCAGCAACATCGGTGGTGTCAACCTGCTTTTGGCCATCGGTCAGGGTTTGTACAGAGGACTGCAGCTTTGTACCGGGTGCTGGAATGAGCTCCGCGGATGTCTTGGTCGTCGCTACATTTCTGGATGGCGCAGCAGCGCCCACCGGCGTAATGATGCCGGTTGATTGTTCATTGGCAAGCGTCAGTCCCTTGATAGGGTTAAAAGACACCTGAAAGCCATTTCGGTTTTCGAGGGCATAGCCAGTTTGATTATTAAAATTGGAGACGGTTACGGCAGCATTTTGGCCACGTCCCCAGATCGGTGTCTGGAGTGTGACGGCTGTGTCACGGGACATCCCACCGGCCTTGGTATCTTCCTTGGTCGTCGTCGTTTGTCCAACGGCTGCCTTCACATTTGCGGTACCGAACTTTGAGGAAACATCCACTTTGTCGAGGACAATTCCTGTTTTGTTCGCTGCATCATCCACGAAGTCGCCTTGGATACGGGTTACATTTAAGCCCACCGGCATGTTCTTCCGTGGGGCTAGCTGCAAGCCAACCGTCTGGAGGTCACCAGTATTGGTTTTCTTACCGAATTCGCCATCGGTGCGTTGGAACTGGTAGGCAAGCTTTGCATTGCCAATATGCTGACCCAGATCAAGCTGGTCCGTGGTCAGGGCAAATGCCGAGCCATCCTGTAGCTGCCTGGTGCCATCGGTACGCTTCAAGGCAAGCGATGGCTGGCCCTTTTTACCGCCATAGCGGAGTAGGGATGTGTTTGTATCCGTAACGACTCTGCGTCGGTCGACCGTAGCGACATCGGTTTGCAGCAGGTTGCTGGAAAAGTCAAGCACGCCGACCTTGGTGGAGAAGTTGGTTGTGTCGGTCATCGTGCCGATACGGATGCCATTTGCGTCTGTTTTGACATCCCCGCCGCGGTTGAACGACAACCCAGGAAGCTTGCCACCACCATAGGAGAACTGAAGCGCCTGTTTGTCGGAGAAGCCTGTTTTACCATCGGTGCCAAGTGCATCCATGCGGGTGATGTCAGCTGCGATTTTTGCACCACCGATGGCACCCGCGAAGCCTATTTCATTGGTGTCGGTATCGATACGGTTATCGCCAACATAGACAGACTGATCGGTACGTCCGATTTTAAGCTTTGGAGCGCCTTTGAGCATGCTGACCGGAACAACAAAGCCAAGCTTTTGCTGATCGACTACCGTGGTTGCCTTATTAGCTCCCAGAGTATTCGAGCGGAGACTTTGAACAGTGAAGTCACTCGTGCCGAGGCGTCCACCGAGGTTGGTCTGTGTGGCATCGACAACCGTCTTGTTGCCAGCAATGTCCGTAACGGTATCGGATGTCTGGAGCAAGCCTAGGGATGGTGTTCCGCGCTTGATGTTGCCTGGGAGGCCAAACTGCAGGCGCGAGCGATCGGCCGCTGCCTTCTTGCCATCTGGTGTGTAGGTTTCATTGACAGTGTTCTGGAAACCGAGCGCACCACCGGCAAGCTTTGTATTGAGCTGGGAGACATCATTTGCCGCACCAACAAGCACGCCCTTGTCATTCCGCTTGATGTCATCGTTGCGGTTGAACCCAAGAAGCGCTGGCTGACCCTTGCCACCAGGCAGGGAGAAGGCAGCGGTTTCCTGCTCATTGCCAAGTGTTGACTTGTTTCCGGCGAGCGTTCCAGTACGGTTGACGTTGTAGGAGAATGCCGAGCGGCCGAGTGAGCCCGCCAGATTGCCTTTATCAGTAGATGTCATCGACCTGTTGCCCGCGGCATCGAGACGTTCATCCTCAGCACGGTTCGCAGCAAAGGCCATCAGGCCATTCTTACGCGTTGGCAAATTCAAGCCAAAGTTACGCTGATCAGACTGAGCCTTGCGTCCATCGGGGAGGATGGTGTCTGTCTGTGCCGTGTTCAGCTGGAGGCCGACGCCACCAAGCACGGTTCCAAACGATGACTTATCGGTCACCGAGCGGGTTATCTTGCCAGCCGCATCGGTGGTGTCATCGTTGGAACGGTTGAACCCAAGACCAGGACGACCCTGTTTGTCAGCCTGTGCTAGGACAAAGCCGATCGTCTCATTGGCTGTCGCGGTGGTTTGCTTACCGGTAAGCGTTTCGTTACGGTTGTTCTTGTACGCAAGTCCTAGGGCGCCGAACTGCTGTCCGAGCGAGGCGGAACGTCCGGATGACCCTGTTGTCACACCTTTGACATCGGTGGTCGCGGTGTCGTTATACGCAAGGTTTAACGTCGGCTGGCCTTTACCACCGCCAACCTTGAAGGCCGCGATATCTGCGAGGGTACCGTTTGGTCCATTTAAGTTACGTGAGTCGCTGTGGTTAAACGAGAGGTTTGCGTTGTTCGTCGGCGCCATCCGGCCGCCAAAGTTGAGCGCCTGTAAGGCATCCGTCATGCCGAACGTCTTGCCGAACTGCGGTGCGAACTGCTTTCCACCACGCTGGAAGCCAAAATCGATGCCGTTTTTTGCCGTACCACCCTTGTAGCCGAGCTTGACGCCCGCAAGGTTTTCTGCAGCCGATTTACCAGCAACACCACCCGGTGCTGCCGTCTCAGGAGCAAAGTAGAAGTCTGTCGACAAGCCGCCGCCCATAACGTTTTGCTTGCCAGCATAGCCAAGGACCAGACGCGGCATATTGTCACCGGTGCCACCAGTGAACGTCGTCATGTTGAGGTTGCCCATTCCAAGGGCAGCCAGACGGAATGTCAGCGGAGCGGCTTGGGATGGATTGGCGTTGCGCTGCGATGACTCTGGGTAATAGCCATACGAAATACGAATCACTTCACTACGCTTGATTACACGGTCAAATGTAATCTCGCCGGTTGCCGTGTCAAGGACATAGGTGGTTGTACGCTGAGGGACATTGTCCACCGTGACCCAGACCGGCTGACCCGGTCCGAAGAGGAAGTTACGGTACGACAAAACATAGGGGCCCTTTTTGTCCTGGCCAAGGAAGGCATCGGACATCTGGGATGGTGGCGCAAGGTTTGTCAGGCCACGCGGCGCGGAAGATGTGTTAAACACCGTCTGGGCCTGCACCGCAGGGGTCACAGAAACGACAATGCTCAGGGCGATGACGCAGCTAAGTGGCTGTACCAGCGGGTTGACCCTGCTGCTATGTTTTGGCTGCTTTCCTTTGATGTTTGTTTCCATGATTTTATTGTCGTGCGGAATCGCTATTTTCCCTACACTTCTTCAGACGTATATTCTACGCTTTTGGTTTCCCAAACGGGAGCAGATTTAATGGCTGGTTCCTGTGCAATTTTGGATGCTATATAAGGAATACGCGCGGAGCGAGCATTTCGTGACGCTTCGGGATCGCAAACAGACATTTTATGCTGCAATTGCCGTAACACCACGTGGCCTCAAAGCACCCGTACTCTTCACATCGCAATGGACGTTGAATGCTGCTTTTGCCGCTCTCATCGACTGAAAATCGAGTATCCAAACAGAGCTGTAGGCATCGGCGGTTACCAAGCTCGAAAAGAACTGTGCGTGACCCAAATGCCTTACCAAACCCTATCAGCTGGTGGCATCAAAAATAACAGGATTTTCACCCGTTGAATTGTATTCCCCAGTCCTAACAGCAGATAGATTTGACAATTGCACAGGATGCTTCGTACGATATGCAGAATGCTTATCTTAGACGCAACGATGCGTCTTGATAAAGGTACACCATGAAACAATCCGTCTCACCCGTGACACTAATATTAGTTGTCATCGCCACCATCGCTGTTATCGCTGGAGTCTTCGTCCTCGTCACAAATGGCACGCAGGCAAAGCAAAAAGCCAATACTGCACCCGGCGGGATGCCACCGGATGTCGCTGCGGAATTCTCGAAACGCATGGGTGGAGCAAATACCACCGGGGCACAGGCGGGCGGGGGAGCCGGAGCGCCAACAAAAAAGTAAATTGCGTTGAGGGAATCCTACATTTATTTACCGGAATGTTTCCAAGGTGAATGCACGCCATCTGCCGAATGACGTATTCACATCGTGACGGTGTTGTCGCGATGCTGTTTCATTCCAACGACGGAAGGGAATCTACATGCATTCTGTGAAATTCCGTGAAGCGAAAGCCTTCACACTGATTGAGCTGCTTGTCGTCATTGCAATTATTGCCATCCTCGCAGCAATTCTGTTCCCAGTATTTGCACAAGCCCGCGAAGCCGCACGGCAAACGGCATGTCTCTCAAACCTCAAACAACTCGGCCTCGGCGTTAAAATGTATGCATCCGACTACGATGAGCTCCTCCCAATGGGAAGTTATCCATCAGAACGGAACTGGGAAGTCAACCCGGATGTCGCAGGTAATCAGGGCTGGAATGATTGCGGGGGGTTTTGGGCTGGCTACAATATGTCCACAATCGATGGTGGGCAACCGCTCAGTGGCTGCGCCTACGGCGGGGACTTCTACCGCACTCTGATGTCTATTCAGGTCTTCCCGTATACGAAAAACAAACAAATCTGGTTCTGCCCATCCGATAAGGTTCGGCGCTTCAGTAACTCCAATGTTGCTCAAGGCCTGCAGTCCTATCAGTGGTTCCCAAACTGGGTCTATAACACCTGGTGTCCAGGAAGCTCTGCCGGCTTTCCCGGACCATTCCCATGTACCCGCTACAACGGCGAATACCGCAACCTCTACAACGAGCCCGTGTCGGAAACATCCAACTGGGTCAGTGAGCGGATGATCTTCATCGAACGTGGCGCCTTTGGCTGGGATGGCCCAGATGGCTGTGGAGGTACATGTAAAAACACCAACTTCAACCATAGCCGTGGCTACAATGCCGTCTATTTTGATGGTCATGCCAAGGCCGTCGTGTTCGGTAAGAAGTGGACAACCGTGCCGGCATCCGGCTGGGGACCAGACCGCTCACCCTAGGCGCACCGCTTCTTCAGTGATACCTTTTCACCGCCTCCCAGCAATCCGGGAGGCGGTGAATTGTTTAACAGGCTCCGTGTAAATCGGAAACTGGTTTCAAAATACAAACATCGATGCTTTTGAAGACCGCTATACTGGAAACACCATTCTGCGCTAATCCGCAGCCACGGTTATCCACTATGTCAGACTCTCTCGCACTCTCCGTTCAAGGTGTTGGAAAATGCTACCGGCTCAAGCGTGGCGGGCAGGCATCCACAACTATGGCGGAAGCTCTCATCCAAAAAATCCGCCGCAATGGTGACAGCGGCTACGATGAATATTGGGCTCTGCGTAATGTCTCCTTCGATGTCCGTGCTGGAGAAGTCGTCGGTCTAATCGGACGTAACGGCGCGGGCAAAAGCACGATGCTAAAGCTCCTCAGCCGCATCACACAGCCAACCGAAGGCACGATGAAGCTCTACGGACGCATCGGGTCCCTCCTCGAAGTCGGCACCGGTTTCCACCCCGAGCTCACCGGACGCGAAAACATCTACCTCAATGGTGCCATCCTAGGGATGCGCAGCCACGAAATCGATACCCACTTTGACAACATCGTCCAGTTCGCAGGCGTCGAACGCTTCCTCGAAACGCCGGTAAAGCGGTATTCAAGCGGGATGTACGTCCGCCTCGCATTTGCCGTCGCCGCACACCTCAACCCGGAAATCCTCGTGGTGGATGAAGTCCTCGCCGTTGGAGATGCAGACTTCCAGCGCAAGTGCCTCGACAAAATGCAGGATGTCGCCAACCAAGGACGCACCGTCCTCTTTGTCAGTCACAACATGGCCGTCCTCCAGATGCTCTGCACACGCGGCATCCTGCTGCAAAATGGCACCGTGGGCCTCGATGGCACCATTGAGGAAACCGTTGGCGCCTACCTCCGCTCCGTCGAACGAAATGCCGGCACGGATGTCCGCCTTCGGACCGACCGCAAAGGCCTCGGTGATGTCAAACTCATTTCCGTGGATGCAGAGACAACCGGTGCGTTTCCAAGTAAGACGCTTGCTGTCGGGGATGGCGCACGCTTCACCTTCGAGCTTGACAACCTCGCGCATGGCCTCAATATTCTCTTCACGCTCTACGATCATCACGGACAGGTTGTTACTGGCTTTGACAGCGGGATGTCAGGGACAGATGACCGTCGCGGTCTCTCGACCGGGAATACGTTTACCTGCGACATCAGCACCATCCATCTCGTCCCCGGGCGCTACAGAATGAATGTGCAGATTTCATCGAGTATCGGGGTTCAGGATCACCTTGAGGGTGCTCTGATCATCGATGTCGAATCTGGTGAGCTTGCCGGACGTGCGGTGACGCCGGAGCGCTCACGTGGCGTCCTCGCGCTACCGCACGCATGGACCACACCGGGGGATTAGCATCATGCTAGGTTTCATCCGACAAAAAATGGCCGATCGGCAGCTCCTTGTTGCAGATGTCGCACATCGTAAAACACTGACTTCAGGGAAGCCTAGGCTTGGGTATATCGGTGCCCTCGGCGATGGCAATCTCGGCGATGAAGCGATGTTCACCGCTGCGCAGCGCCTTTACCCTGATTTTCAACTGGTTACCTTACTCTCAAATTGGCGTGAGGCCGAGCTTGCATCCAAAGGGCTCTCAGGTCCCGACTTCTTCCAAGGCATCATCCTAGGTGGAGGCACACTGATCAGTCCGTACTGGCATCCCGCCATCGCCCACGCGCAGCAGCAAGGATGCCGCAGTTGGACCCTTGGGAGCGGCATGGGAAGCTCCGGTTTTGGAGATGAGGCAGCCGTTGCACTGGATGGCTGGACAGAGTCGCTCAAGCAAATGTCCGGTGTTGGCCTCCGCGGTCCACGGTCACTGAACACTGCGCGGACGATTGGTATCGCAAATGCCGAGCAAATCGGTGATCTTGCCGCGGCATTGACTCCGGATGCTCCTCAACAACCGCATGAGCGACGCAAAATCGTTGTCAATATCGCGGCATCCGTAGCTGACAACCGCTTGCCACAAGACATCCCAGCTCTTGAAGCCGTGGCTAACTACCTGCGCTTAGCGGACCAGTTTGGAGATGAAGTGGTTGGCGTTGCGATGCACCGGACGGATGGCGGTCCAACCCGCCGCGTCCTGGATGCCGCAGGCCTTGAGCATGTCAGCGTCCAGCTTCCAAGTGATTTTGCAGCATTTGCAAAATGGGTAGAGGGTGCACACTTCACGCTCTCGGTTCGCCTCCACGCCGCAATCCTTGCCGCAAACCTTGGCATCCCCAGCATCAGTCTCGGCTACCGCGACAAAAACCTAGACTTCATGCAAAGCATCGGTCACGAACGCTGGCATCTTCCACTTGAGACTGCATCCCTTGATGAAACAACAGATGCAATCAAGGCGATGGAAGTCGAAGCTGGCAGCTTGCGCGAGGATGTCCATGCACAGATGCTTGCTTATCGTGGGCACGTGGGCACTTACGCAGCCCGGATGGTTGCTTCGTAGTCAGAAATCCACCTGACAATGTGACGAGGGCGTGATACTTTGCGCCTATGCGCATTAACACGGTTCTGGCGTGCACCATCGCCGCCATTGCATCCCTTGGTATGGCCGGACTCTCCGCCGTCGGACAGGGACAGCAAAATCCAAACTCCTTTGCCCCTACTTACGCTCCTGACCGCGAATATGATTTGCTTCATCTCAAGGTCGTCCTCGATGTCAACGAAACAAACCGAACGTTCACTGGCGAGTCATTCAACACCATCCGCCCACTCGTACAGACACTGACAACGGCAAAGTTCCATGTCGGTCAGGGCTTGACCGTGAAGAGCATGGCATTAAATGGCCGTGAAGTCATCTTTAAGCGCAGCGGTGAGTTTGTGACAGTCAACTTCCCAGCGCCGCTTGCGCCTACAGCGACAGCCATTATCTCCGCTAAGTACTCCGGCGGGTCCAAGCAGGGCGGTGGCTTCGGTTCTGATGGGGGCTGGCACTGGATGGTTCCCACCAAGCAAAACCCAGACAAGGACGGCTTTTGGACGCAGGGTGAGACGGGCTTTAACCGTGAGTGGGCTGTGACTTGGGATTACCCAAATGACTTCACGACCACCGAAACCATTACGACCGTTCCCGCCAAGTGGGAAGTTGTCGGTAACGGTATCCCCGTCAGCAACACGGTCAAAAATGGCCGCCGCACCGCGCACTGGAAAATGACACAGCCGCATGCAACCTACTTGCTTTCGCTGGTTGCAGGCCAGGTCGCCATCAAGAAGGATGTCTGGAACGGCACGCCACTCTGGTACGTTGTCCCAGCGAGCCAGAAGGACACAATCGATCCTTCCTTCTCCGACACCCCCGACATGATGACGTTCTTCTCGAACATCACCGGATTCCGCTATGCCTGGCCGAAGTATGCACAAAACGCGATGTACGACTTCGGTGGTGGCATGGAAAATGTCTCGGCAACGACGCTTGGATCTGGAAACCTCACGGATGGCCGTGATGGCATTCGCACCATGGCATCCCTCAATTCACATGAGCTCGCGCACCAGTGGTTTGGCGATGTTGTCTCCTGCAAGGACTGGGGACAGACATGGCTGAATGAGAGCTTTGCCACATTCATGCAGTCCGCATATTTTGAGCACGCACGTGGCTCTGCCTCTTACGATCGCGAAATCGAAGGCAATATGCGTGGCTACTTCGGTGAAGCGCGTCGCTATATGCGTCCGATTTCAACGCGGCGCTACGCCAACCCGGATGCGATGTTTGACTCGCACAGCTATCCAAAGGGCGGCGTTGTCATCCACTCGCTGCGGCAAATGCTGGGAGATAAGGCATTCTGGAAAGGCATTAACCTCTACCTCACCCGCCATAAGCACACCCCGGTTGAGACATATGACCTGATGAAGGCGATGACGGATGCTAGCGGCATTAACTGCGAACCATTCTTCAATCAGTGGATTCTTTCCCCAGGCCACCCAGTGCTGGATTACACCTGGTCGTACGATGAAGCGTCCAAGTCAGTCAAGCTGCGCGTAAAGCAGAACCAGAAGACCGATGGCGGTGTGCCCGTTTACACCATCCCGACCAAGGTTGGCATTTTTATGTCCTACGGGATGTCAACGCAAAAGGTAACGCTGAGCGGTGCTGATCAGGAGATCACGCTCAAGTTGGATGGCAAGCCAGATGCGATTTTGCTCGACCCAAGCCACGACTTCCTCCGGGAAATGCAGCACAAGCCTACAGCGGCGGAAGCGCGTGCGATCGTCAAACATGCCACCAATGCCGTCGAGCGACAGAGTGCGTTTGACATGATCTGCTCAGATAGTCCAACGGATGTCGAGTTGAAGTCGTTAATGTCTATTCTGCGCACCGACCGCCGCGTCTTCCCGGTGTTCAATAGTGTAGCAGCGCTGTCTAGCATCAAAAATCCGATGCTCAAGGCTTTCTGGGTTGATGAGCTTGGCCATCCGGATCCTAGCCGCAAGGCAGCAGCGATTCGTGCTCTCCTCGATCATGAAGTAACGAGTGCCGACATCGCGACTGTGAAGGCATTCGTCACCGAAGCTCAGTTCAATTCGGTCAACCTCGCAGCAATCAGCTTCCTGGATAAGCACTACAAGGCTGGAAGCAAGGCCGTGTTCGAAAAGGTGCTGACCTTCAAGAATCGTAATCAGTCCATCGCGAATGCCGCGAAGAGGGCTCTCGGCAAGTAGGGTGATCAAACCAGTCCGCTGGGGCGTGCTTGGGTGCGCCCGCGTGTTTCAAAAACGGATGCTGCCAGCCTTTGCAGCATCCGAATATAACACGCTGACTGCGCTTGCGAGCCGGGATGCGAACAAAGCGGCTTCGGTAGCCGCAGAAAATGGCATCCCGCTTTCCTTTGGGGACTACGATGCGCTTCTCGCATGTACGGATATCGATGCCGTTTATATCCCGCTGCCAAATGACATCCATGCCGAGTACACCGAGCGCGCTCTTCTTGCTGGGAAGCACGTGCTTTGTGACAAGCCTTTTACGCTGAACAGCGCGGATGCAAAACGCTGCGTGGCGCTTGCGGATGCGCGTGGCCTTCGCTTGATGGAAGGCTTTATGTATCGCCATCATCCACAGCACATGTTCGTGCAGGGGCTTTTGCTACGTGGTGATATTGGTGTCCTTACCCGCATCGATTCTACGTTTTGCTACTCAGCGACGATTGAACACGCCGGTATTCGCTGGAATCCCAGGCAGGGCGGCGGGGCGCTCTGGGATGTTGGTGTGTACGGCATTAACCTTGCCCGGATGTATATGGGGGAGCCGCAGGGTGTTTATTCCCGTTTGGCGATGCACACAGAGACCGGGGTTGACATCCATAATACGGTTGTTATGGACTATGCAAATGGATGTCATGCCATCCTACACAGTGGGTTTGACCAAGCATTTTCCAGCACCGCGACGCTGACCGGAACGCTTGGCTCGATTACATTTGAGCGGGCGTATCAGGTCGGTGAGGCGGGTACCCGTGTGCGCTACCGCTCCAATGGAACTGACGATGTACAGACCATGGAGTTTCCGTACATCAACCAGTGGCAGCGTGAGCTGGATGACTTTGCGCTGAGTGTACGTATCCCGGAAACACCATTGGTTGGCGGGGAAAATGGCGTTGCACAGAGTGTGGTGATGGATGCTGTGATTCGTTCGGCGCAGTCTGGCCGGCGGGAGGAGATTTAGCATGCCACTTCCTCCAGGTGTTGGCGAAGGGCTTTTGCTCGGCATCACGGTGCTCGTGGGAGCCTTTGTGATACGGCGTATCCGGCGCCGGAAAGCCTTTACCGCGGTGGTCAGTGCGGATCTCCCACAATGGCCAAGCACGCAGTTAATCACAGCGACGCTTCGTCGTCAGTGGCGCGATACGGCTCAGGATCTCCCGATGGTCGAGCTGAATGTTTTTGGGAAATCGATTACCGCGTGTCCCGTTGATACCGCCGAGAACCTAGCCACGTATAGCGCATCCACGGGGAAATCGATTGACATCGTGCTCTACGGACTTTGCACACTGACTGAGGGCGGCATCCGGGCAGCGGAACACCTCATCCGCGACATCGATGTCGTCTCTCCCCCCGATAACTTTGTCTGCATCGTGACGGTGCAAACGGCGGTGAACGATACCTTTGTGGTTGCGGAAACGCGCGGGTCCCGCGATGAGGCATGGGGGCAGCTGCCACTCAGGGTTTACCGGGCGATTGTCCTGCGGGGGACGCGCGGCGGCGATATCACCGTTGACCTGGCTGTCCCTGCGGATGGCACGCCAACTTTGCCCGGCGGGACATTTGTCCATGGCAGCGTGCGCTGGTTCTGCCGCATCGCGAATGCCTAATGGTTAGGATGCGTTGAGGAGGGCAGCTGCGATGTCATCCCATTCATCATCGAGAGAGACTGTCGCCACTGGCTCCCCGGCTTTGCGGTACCAGTAACCGGCATTCATCGCATCCCCTTCCTTACGGTGAAGATACGCATGCACCCAGGAACCTGCTTTTGAGTGGTCATCCTGAAGGAGGTCATGCGCTCCTGTCCAGCTTCCGCGTCGGTCGGCGCCGAGTGACTGGAGAGCATTCGTGTACTGATCCAACGTTGCTCCGGTGTCGCAGGCTTGTTTGAAGAGGGTGAGTGATGTCATTACGGTAGGAAATCCCGGTCATTACTGGCCGTTTCAGGTTATGAATTGCTTTGTGCCTCATAATATACGATGAGGAGAATTGCATGATCCGACTCGACACGATTAAGGCTGTGTATGACCGTGATGTTCGTCCATTTGTTCGCGAGACACCGGTGTACCGCGGGCGTGGGATAGCGACATTTGCGGAGTGTAATGACCTCTATTTCAAAATGGAGAATCTCCAGCGAACAGGCTCGTTCAAGATTCGCGGGGGCTGTGCACGGGTTGCGATGCTCACCGATGCGGAGCGTAAGCGCGGTGTGGTCACCGCCAGCGCGGGTAATCATGCGCAAGGTCTGGCTTTAGCGAGCAGCGAAGCACGTGTTCCTTGCCGGGTAGTCATGCCCCGTACCGCAAGCAATGCCAAGGTTGAAGCGACGCGTAGCTACGGAGCGGATGTTATTCTCGACGGTGAAAATTTCGATGAGGCTGTCGCTATCGCAAAGGGTATCGCCGAAGCGGAGGGGCGGGTTTTTGTGTCCGCCTACGATGACGATGGCATTATCACGGGACAGGGCTCGCTCGGTGTCGAATTGCTTGAGCAGCTGCCGGATGTCGACACCGTCATCATCCCGATTGGCGGCGGCGGCCTTTTCGCGGGCGTTTCGTGTGCCCTCAAGGAGGCAAAGCCCGGGCTGCGCGTGATTGGTGTGCAGGCGGAAGGCGCGGATGCCGCAGCGCGTTCCTTCAAAGCGGGGCACCTCGTTCCACGCAAGCTGGCCGTAGACACAATCGCCGATGGCATCGCGATCAAAGCGCCAAGTGAGCGGACATTTAGATATATCCAGCGCTATGCGGATGATGTTGTTACGGTCTCCGATGATGCGATTGCGCAGGCGATTTTGTTGCTTCTGACGCGTATGAAGGTGCTTGTTGAGCCAAGCGGAGCGGCAAGTCTGGCTGCACTTCTTGAGCACAAAGGCCTTGGCCAGGGACGTACGATTTGTCTGCTTTGTGGTGGCAATATGGACCTCAAGCTTTTGGCCGACATTATCGAGCGCGGGATGATTCGGCAGGGCCGCTATCTCCACATCTTTACTTCGGTCAAGGACAAGCCCGGCGGGCTGGCAGGTCTGCTTGATGCCGTTGCATCCGTGGGGGGCAACATCATGAATGTCGAGCATAACCGGCTGGCATCCGATGTTCGCTACGGGGCAACGGGTGTCGAGCTATTGGTCGAGACGCGCGGCGCCGAGCATGCAGCTACGATTACGCGGTATTTGATTGAACACGGCTACCCTGTAAGGCCTATCGACCATGTGGGGATTCAGTAGTCGTTAATGTTGACGTTGCTGTCTGCTGGTCTCACCGCTGAGGAGAATAGTTTTTTTTTTCTGTTGATGTGAACAGCCAGAGAGTCGATCATGTAGGGATTCAGTAACGAGCATCCCGTCCTACCAAACCTTAACAGAACCAAATCGATAGCCACGCAGGTGAACTTATTCCAACCCTCCAGCGGTATACTCCTTAGGCTATGAATTGTGATAATGTGACGAGCGACCTCCTAAAGCCCATCGTGGCTGCTGGCCGCCCCGTGCATTTACTCGCCCTTGGGCAGACAGTTTTTTGGGATGAACCGACGAAAGCCGGTATCCTTGCCCGTATCAAACACACCACACCCTGCGTGACTGTCACCGTCGGTATCCACGATACTGACTACTTCGCAAAAGCATCCCAACATCCCAAAATTGACACATCCCAGCCCTATGCCATCCTTGGTCACGATGACTGGATGACCCGAGGGCTTTGGTCTGCCGCTGGTGAGCTTCATCGTCTCTTCGGCTCCGAGGATCCGCCACTCCTGTCCGAACTTTCGGGTAAAGGCGGTGTGTCGATTCACGCTGTTCGCAGCAACGCAACTAATTCAGATGCGACATTATCAAGCCTTACCGCAGCCGATGGCTGGACGGGCATCGTCCAAACCGGATGGAAAAAGGTCACCGTCCGGGATGTTCAGCTCTCTGGAATCCTTCCCTACCTAATCAAGCAGCTGACGGCAACGCTTCAGGCTAGTGAGGCGTGTGTTGATGATGCATCCTCAGAGATACGCCTTCAGCTCATCGCGTGGGTTGAGACATTCGCCGTTGCAAATCCCGGCGCAAAGCTTGCTGACCTCTATGCCGACATCCTCCCGAGACTGCACGCCCGCGTAAATGGCAGTCATGTTATTGACCAAGTGACGCGAACCAGTGAGCTCCTCGCGTTTTCAACCGACACGGCAGAGCTTCCGCGCTTCGCGCTCCTTGCGCTCTTCTTGCATCCTGAGACGTTCCGTCAGGCAGCGGCTGCGTACGATGCCGCACTTACTGGCGCCGATATGTACCCGCTTTCCCAGTTTGGGGATGGTGCGACGCCATTTGATGTCTGTGTTCCTGGCAAGGGTCGCGGGACGTTGTTTGTCCACTCCGACCGGATTGAAATTGACTTTGATGTCCGTGAAACCATTTATGGCTCCGTTTGCAACACCCATCAGCTGGCCGAGATTCTAGAAGCAGCCGGGTACGAAGACAGCTGT
>CAIRTT010000377.1 GCA_903881535.1 uncultured Armatimonadota bacterium | reverse complement strand
CTGAAGGTCTTCATCACAGAGGCGATTTGCGATTTCACGGCCATTCCAGTGGATGGAAATCTCGCGTTGTGGGCGATCATCGATGTTGCCTGCTGGGCCAAACCAAACCTCACGCATGCTCCCAACGGGGCGTGGGTTGTTTGTATCAATTCCTATACCAAACACCGATTTGGCATTTGGCTCCACCGGGTCTGCAACGCTTGTCCCAGGCGCACCGTGGATCACTCCGAAACCATCACTTGCCGGGCCAATCACAGCCGTCAGGTCATAGCGTATATGCTTAGGGAGCGTTTGTTCCGCCATCGATACAGACAGCATTAACGGCAGTAACATCAGGAGAGCAAGAGCGCGCAAAAGCGTAGTTTTCAGCATGCTTTCAGTGTACCGGAGGCTGTAAAACACGCGTCACGGCACTTTGCCACTGCCACATCGGTATACTTGAAATCTATGCGACCCATTTTTGTGTTTTCCGCGATGGCATCCGCTGTCATTCTGAGTGGCTGTTCACCAGTCATCTCAGACACCCTGCTTTCTCCAGCCGAGCGGCAGGAACGCTCCATCGAGCATGCACGGGCGGCTGTCAAAGCGCAGAAGTCCGGCAATCTTGCTAATCTGAAGTCTGAGCTGGATGCGGCGGTTGTGGGGCGCGGCGGGGATGCGCGGGCCCGCGCCGACATCGGACAGCTGATGCTTGACTTTGGCCGGCCTGACATGGCCATTCAGGTCATCGAACCCGCGTATAAATTGCCAGCCTTAAAGATTACGCCTGCGCTGTGGAACGTCGCATTCAGTGCGGCCACAAAGCTTGATGACAAAGCGCTCGCGGTGAAGGCTAAAACAAATGGACTTGCTTCCGCGGAGGCCATCAACCTCGCGCTTGACCGTCCAGCTGCAGGCGACCGGGACAAGGCTGTTCTCATTTTAAACTCTCTGGATGCGATTGACTTTCTACAATCCAAAGCCGTTGATCGACCGGCGGATGCCATTAAACTCGCAGAAAAATTGGCGGGTTACGCGAAGCAAAGCCCTCTGGCACTTTCAAGGTGCGCCCTTGCCTACGCTGAGCTCTCGGGATCACCGAAAGACCTTGATAAAGCCATCACGCTTGCTGAGGATGCTCTGCTCTTTGCACGTGAACAGGGAAGCATCGCTGCAGTCGTCGTACGCCTGAAAGATACCCTTGGGTGGGTCCATCTCCTCCGGGGAAAGCCTCAGGATCTTTCCGCCGCACGTCTCTTTCTGCGTGAAGTCGTGGATGAAAACCCTGACTCAGCGACATCCCGCTACCACTTGGCAAGAACCTGGGAAGCGCTGGGACTGCTCGACCGCGCTATTACGGAGTACCAACGCGTGCTCTTCCTTCGCCCAGATGACTCGGAGACCAAACAACGCCTCAAAGTGTTGAAAACGCTTGGTGGCGAATCTAGTGGACCGGTGAAATCGCCATCTCCAACAACCAAGGGTCAATTTGGTCAATAGGGGGCTGCCCTGTATCCGTCATGCGGCCAAGCACATTGTGCGGCCGCGATGTACCGTGATAGTCTGAACCCCCGGTCATTGTCAGCCCAAACTTGATCGCCAGGCGCGCTAGCCGCTCGTTTTGTACCGGGGTGTGCTCGGGGTAATACACCTCGATGCCATCCATTCCAGCATCTGCCAACACCTTTATCCGCTGCTCCAGGGTTTCATGTGCTTTGAGACGCAGCAGCATGGGGTGAGCGATATAGGCCCGGCCACCTGCGGCATGGATGATAGCAATACCATCCGCCGGCGTAAGGCAATCAACCGGCATAAAGGCTTTAGCATCATCCCCAAGATAAGCCCTGAACGCATGATGCATATCGTTGCAATGACCGTTGGCAATCAACCATTGTGCAAAGTGAGGCCTGCCAACAACACCATCATCTGATGCGTATTTACGAACATCATTAATGTCACAGGGAATCCCAAGCTGCGTCAGCCTTCCAGCTATCAATTCATTACGTTCATTGCGTGCACTCTGAACGCGCTCAAGCGTCCCGCAGAGCGTGACATTCCCCGGGGCAATACCAAGTCCGAGCATATGGCACTTACCCGGAGCTCCCGAGCACGAAAGCTCAATGCCACAAATCAGTTTCGGCATCGAATCTGACAGAACTCGACATCCTTCACGCACCCCGGCCGTGGTGTCATGGTCGGTGATCGCGAGGTGCGTCAAACCCATTGAACCTGCTTTTAGAAGGAGTTCCAGAGGGGTGTCGGACCCATCCGATGCCGTTGTATGCGAGTGGAAATCGATGCGAATCACACCTTTGTATTATCCACACCAATGCCCAGATGGGTACAGCAAATGCATTCCAGTAGGTTGTAATGGAAATCGCAACCCTCCCAACTGAAACCATCGAGCAGATCCCTGAAGCTGTGCCAACGGTCGCTGACCGCCTGAGAGAGCTTCTTGCATCCGGTATGTCTCCGGTTCACTTGTATGGGCACACAGGTGTTGGAAAGTCGACTGTAGTTACCGATGCGCTTGCTGGCTACCAGGAAGTTGTTCGGTTGGTCCTTGATGGTGTTGTGACCGCGGAAGGCGTGCTTGCCCGACTTGCCCTTGCAACAGGTACGGCTACGCTGAACGAGCACGATGTTTTCAAACGCCTCGAGAATAGTTCGTGTGTCGTTGTATTCGACCAAATGGATGATCTTATTGTCGCTGGGCGCACGGATGTCATCAACCTGATTACATCGATATGTAGAGTGCCCGGTGTCCGTGCGATTCTAGTTTCTGCATTACCGATTCCCTTTGATGTTGCTGCGCAGCTTGAGGTCACTGGAATTGATCTCGAAGCTGCCCACAAAATGATTGGCTCGCATGTGGCATCCACAGCAGTCGATAGCCTCCACGGAATTCCTCGCATCTTGAAAATGGCTGGTCCGCTAGCCAAAATTGATGCTAACAGTTTGTTCCACAGCATCCGGCGGGATATCGCAGCAATGCCCGCTGATCACGACAACGCGATGAAAGTTTCCCGTGCCGTTGCGACACAGGTGCTCCGCCGCCTGTCCTATGAATACAAGGATGCTCTGATTCTGCACGGTGTCTTGTCTGCATCGGCCTGTGGCGTTCCCGCTGGCATCATGGAAGCGGCATTGACATCCGAGCAGCGCACGAAAATCCTCCAACCCCTTCTTAACTCAGGCGTCGTAGAAGCACAACATGGACGCTATGTCGCGATAGGCCAAAGCACGGAAGAAAAGCGAACAGTGCGATCATCCGAGATGTTTGAACGCCTGATGAAGGCATCGGCAGCGGCATGTGAACGGATACTGGACCACCTTGCGGGCGGAAACCATGGACCGGATGCCATCCAGTGGCTAGATGGGGCTGGATGGTATCTCGCGATTGCTGTCCTCTCGGATGGTAGCGCTCCAGGACGCCAGCTCCGCCAAGCGGTTCCGCGCTTACTTGCACACTGTGGTTGTCCGAAAGAAGCGGATGCGCTTGCGGTACGGCTCCAGTCAAGCGGTCAATACATCTCCGATGAAGATGTCGCCTGGCAGACACTGCACTTGGTGGAAACAGGGTTAAGACGGTCCATAAATCGCCCATTTGATTCCTTGCTGCCGATCTTTGAAAATGAAGGCTTCTCCAGTTCGCTGCGGGCTACGACGGGGATGGTTCTTGCCGAGGCATATCTGCAGCAGGGGAAGGCTGAAATGGCTCGCCTGCTGGCAGGACAAGTGCTCGAGATCGGTCACTTCGATGCGCGGACAACGGCAAAGTGTTATTGGCTACAAGCGCGTGCAATCCGTGTCCGGGATGGTGCGGCGTGTTCGGTGGATCCGTTTGTCAAAGCGCGCACTGCAGCACTGATTGCAAATGATCTCCCGATTGTCAGTGCGTGTGCTGTTTCGATATCCAGTATCCATGCTACAAATGGCAACGCCCGTGGTGCGGCAGAAGTGTTACTTGACTCGTATGACTTGCTGCGGACTTCTGATGATGACAAAACCAAAGCTATCCTCCTTAGGAGAGTTTCCCGGGTTATGGAAGGCACGGGCGAATTGGAGCAGGCTGGCATCGTTGCATTCCAAGCCTATAACCATGCCATCAGTGCCGGGTCGGTTGAGCTTGCTGCAACACTATGTCAAATGATGATGGTGTATGGGGTCGAATGTGCGGCGGTCCCATTGGCACTTGCTGCATCGTTTTTGTCACAGCAGCTCCGGATGGCGACTGGGAGCACATCAAGTGTGATATCGACCCAGATAGCATCAATGATGCAGGTTTTGAATGAATCTCACATTGATCTTGGGATGCCGCAAAGCACGGGCGAAGCGACTGAGATCATCAGTAAGCAGGTGGATATCTGGAGAACGCAGCTGCGGCTCGAGCTTGGTGGACACAGAGCCGCCTAGAATTCCCACTCTGTGGTTTTGCGGACAGGGCGCGCCGCGGCTGCTGTACGGTCTACAATAGCGCGTGAATATTCCAGCTCTCCGGCGTAAGCCGGTTATCTCCGACCTCTTACGCTTCAAGACCGCCGCAGATCCCAGAGTCGCTCCGGGTGGTGCAAGGGTCGCGTTTACCGTCAAGGCAATCGATGACGTGGCCGACAAATACACCCAGCAAATCCACGTCTGGGGCCCGACGACAGGCGGTGTCAATGCCGTTCGTCAGTGGACGCATGCTGCTGCAGGTGCATCCGGGCAATTCTGGTCACCCTGCGGTGAATGGCTCTACTTTGTTTCATCCCGTAAAGATGACCGCTCCGCGATTCATCGCATTAATATCCATGGCGGTGAGGCGGAGCTGGTCCTGCTCCCCGATGCGGGAGCGCTAGGCGAGTGGGTTCTGTCTCCCTGTGGTGGGAAGCTTGTGTATACGGTCATCCACAAGGATGTCTCAGCGGAGCGCAAGGCCGCGGCTGGCAAAGCCGATGTAAAGCCGCTTCCCCGGGTGATCACAAAGCTGCACTACCGGTCGGAGGGCAGTGGGTTTATCAGTGCCCGCAACGCGGATGTCTTCCTCTTTGACATCGAAACCAAGCAGAGCACGCCTCTTCAGCATGGCTTTGACCGAACCCCTTCAGACTTTGCCTGGTCGCCTTGTAGCGGCAAAGTCGCGTTCAGCATTAACCTTTTCCCAGATGAACAGCGTTTGTGGGCCGATCAGGGCCTCTATGCCTTCGATATCTCGGAGGGGACGACGGTACGCCTGACAGAGCAAGAGGGTCCAAAGGGAAGCCTTTCCTGGAGCCCGTGCGGCGGCTTCATCGCGTGGGTTGGCCATGGAGATCGTAATGAAACCTGGGGTGTGACCAATGAGCACCTCTGGGTGACAAATGTGGCGAGTGGTGAGAGCATCGACTGGATGTCAACCATGGACATCACGGTTGGGGATACGACGCTTGTTGATGTCTCCGGGCGTGGCCAAACGGGTCCAAAGTGGTCGCGCTGTGGTCAAAAAGTCCGTGTGGTTGTGAGCGATAAGGGAGTTATTTCCCGTCTTACGCTGACGGGGCCAAATACTGTGCTGGATAGCCGCCCGAATGTGGCATCTTTTGATGTCTCAGGGCCAGACCATACATTTTTAGAGGTGGGTTGGGACAACGCTGGTGTGATCCGTTTCCCGGATGACAGTGTTTACGACCCGAATGCTGACCTCCTTTCCGAGCTTGCGCTTGTGGAGCCGGTTGAGATTTTCAGCAAGACGCCCAGTGGCCACGATGCACCATCCTTTGTGCTGCGCCCGTCAGCTGATGGTCCTGCTCCAACACTTGTTTACATTCATGGTGGTCCGCACACGATGTACGGTGCTCAGAATATTTTCTTTGAGTATCAGGTCCTCGCGGCGGCTGGCTATTGTGTAATCTATCCCAATCCGCGCGGGAGCAAGGGTTACGGCGAAGCGTGGACGATGGCTCTGAAGGGCAATTGGGGCGTTCCGGCGATGGAAGATGTGATGGCGGGTGTGGATGATGCCATCGCGCGTGG
>CAIRTT010000376.1 GCA_903881535.1 uncultured Armatimonadota bacterium | reverse complement strand
GTCGGGAAGTCATACTTTGCGGTCAACTTGAGACAATCCACACCCATAACCTTTTCGGCTGCGACGAGTGTCTGGGTGATGGAGATTTTCTGGCCCTTAACCAACAGGTTTGGGATTTCTGACTTCCATGACTCGCCAACCTTTACCGGGGCGATTGGAGCCGGAATAGACATCAGGTTTGGAACACCCTTTTGTGAACGATCGAATGGGTCAGCTGCAGGATTGACACGCTTGACCATGATGCCAGCCTTGGAGTACGTAATGACAACGGGTACAGGAGGCTTCTTATCTGCTGGAAGTGGCATATTCTGGAATGTCGCCGCATTCAAGGTGTCGAGCTGCTCGTACGTCGCCGTACCATCTGGGAGAACATCCTTGACATCGTGCTTGGATTCACCACGTGTCGTGATTAGCACGTCTCCGGATTCATCCGCTTGACGTCCACTAATCTTAATGTAAGTGCGGTAGCGTGGCGCTTCACCCTTGGTGAAGTTGACTGTCCAGCTGTAGGTTCCATCTTTGGCAACAACTGCCGGAGCTGTTTGTGCCTGTGCTACCTGTGCAGGTAAAACGGAGAGTGTAACCGCGAATAGCGCGAACGCCTTGCCGATATGCATGAAGCCAATCCTCAATCGTCAATGATTCAATCCATCGGCGTTTAATTACGCAACGATGGTGTTGATTACTATCATTACCGGAACTTGCTGCAGATGCCACTAGACTGCGTGTGATATAGTGCCTATCGCAAGATTTGTTTTTCCGAAAGGGAAACACACTCGCTTTCCGTGGCCAAATGTGGCCGTGAGACGGTTTGGTAAAGGGGGGAAACGAAATGGCACAAGTTCAAGTCAAGCCAGGTGAACCGATTGAAATCGCGCTCAAGCGCTTCAAGAAGGTCCTTCAACAGGATGGCGTCCTCAAGGCTGCCCGCGCTCATGAATTCTATGAGAAGCCGAGTGACCAACGTCGCCGTGCAGAAGCCGCCCGCCGCCGTAAGATTGAGCGGAACGAAGAGCGCTAAGCTCTTTAATAAGGATTCGGGGATGGTTACTAATCATCCCCGTTGACATTTCATTGGCAATCTTTTCAGACATAGCAACACGGTTTCTAACCAAAGTTGCGCCCCAACCCAAAGATGGACGTTCTGCGTTCCGCTTGCGTGCCGCGATGCGCCGAACAACGGCTGTTCCGACGCCCGGTCCAGAACGTTTCAATATCGTTCTCGGGATTGCGGTCACCATTGCTCTCACCGCGCTCCTCTGCGCACACCTTCTCCCGAACCGGACCAATCTCAAGCTTGGTGAAACGGCGACATCCGATGTCGTAGCGCAGCGCACAGTACGCTACGAAGATACCGAGCTTACATCCAGACTACGACGCGAGGCCGCGGACGACATTGATGAAGTGTTCGTCGTCCAATCCGATGCTGCAAAGCAGGCAGATGAAGCCCTCCAGGCGGTTTTTAGCATCGTAGAAACAGCGGATAGAGATGCAGAAAAGGTTATCGTCGCCGATGTTGAACGGGCAACAGGCCTGGCCCTGTCATATAAAAAGGTGCTTGAACCGCTCCTCAGCACAGACCGTGCTGGGCGGACATTGGCACTCGATGTCTCCACGGCTGTTCTGAGCCGTGTTATGGCGATGACCATCCATGACACCCAAGATGACATCGCTGTTGCCAAACGGGATGCAGCTGCTGCGATGGCAATCGACACCCTCCCTGAGCAGCTCCGTTCACCCGTTAGGACAATTCTTCAAGGGCTGATAACGCCCAACCGTATCCTTGACAGAATGGAAACCACCCGCCGCCGGGCCGATGCACAATCGCGAATTCCAAGGCAATATCGCCGCGTCGCAGCAGGACAGGCCGTAATCCGCAGCGGCGAACGAACCACACAAGCTCATTTGGATGCCTTCAGCGCTCTTGGACTGCGTTCCGCAACACTGGATGCAAGTGCCATCTCCACGGTATTTCTCCTTGTGAGTGGGATGGTCCTGTTGGTCAGTGCATTTGCAAGGCAATATGCACGGGAAATATGGTCGCGAAACAACCTTAAAGTCCTGACAGCAATCGTCGTCACCATCGCTGTCGCAGGCATCAAAATCGGCTCCACACTCCTCGGGCTACCATTTTCAGGGGTTCACTTTGGATACTTGGGAATGATGTGTGTGGCATCTGCCGGGATGGTCCTTGCCGTTCTCGTCTGCCCTAACATCTCTATCCTTGTGGTCGCACTCCTCTCAACGGCTGCCGGGCTTATTTTGAACAATGAGCTTCGCTTTACCATCGTGACGCTCGGTTCATCGCTTGTCGGAATAGTTGCGGTATCCACCCTGCGCAATCGTACAGATCTCCTGCGAAGCGGTCTTCTCCTCGCGATTTCAAATGCATTTCTCATTGTCCTTGCAGGGCTTATCGAAGGTGACACCCTACAGGAACACATCACTGGTGTCCTCTGGGGAGTGGTCGCTGGTGGTGTTGCCCTGATGCTCTTCTATCTTGGAGTAGCCATCTTCGAGCGCATCTTTGGTGTCACAACGCATCTGCGACTCTTAGAGCTGGCAGACCCTGCTACGCCGCTGCTGCAGGAATTCCGGATGCACGTTCCTGGAACCTATGCTCACTCGCTGATGGTCGCAAACCTTGCCAGTGCGGCCGCCGAAGCAATCAGTGCAGATGCCCTTCTAACCCGTGTTGCAGCCTACTACCATGACCTCGGCAAAATGAGCCGGCCAGAGTTCTTCATCGAAAATCAAACC
>CAIRTT010000375.1 GCA_903881535.1 uncultured Armatimonadota bacterium | reverse complement strand
TACCGATTTCCCGATGTTCCATGCAGTTGTTTTGGACAACGCTTTGGTAGAGCTGCCAGCCTTGGAAAAACGCGGCGATACCCGGGGGCGCCGAGACATCCTGGATGTGGTCGGACATATTCTTACTCGACGATGTCATCCGTGTCGCAGGTATACAACGCATTTTGGGTGCGCCCATTGAATGCACGGAACGCTTGAATCAAATTGGCGGCTGGAAGGCCTCCCCGAATCGGGATGAACCAGTCGACGACAAGTGTGCGCTTCGCCATCACGGTTGCCCGAATGGCCTCACAATCCGCATTAATCAGGTTTGCAAGCTCCATACGCTCGGCTTTGGTCGACTTTTTTCGAAACTGAAAGGCGGTCGCGATACGCACACTTTCCTTACAATTCGAGATAAAGCACGCATAGGTGTCTTTGATCATCAGATCATTGTCTGCATCAACGGTTACTTCAAAGAATGCCTGCCGGAAAATCTCTTCCAGCGTTTCGGTGCAGATATTGTCAGGAGTTACGACCATGGTAATAGTGACATAGTACCGGAACCGGTGCGTGATGCGCGTGCGCCATGGGGCGTAACATAGGTGGCAATGTCCATGAACTCAGCTGGTGTCGATGTCCGCTATGTCAGTCGCACCTATCGTCGTACATCGGGGTCTGTCCTTCGACGAACATCGACAACCGTCCATGCCCTTAGGGACATCACCTTTCAGATTCCCCAAGGAGCTCTCGTTGGGTGTATCGGTCCAAATGGCGCAGGCAAGTCAACGCTGGTTAAGATTCTGTGCGGCATTTTGAAGCCTGATTCGGGTGATGTTTCTGTAAATGGCCGTGAGCCGTTCTCCCAGCGCCAGGAGCATGTCAGGCATATCGGCGTCGTCTTTGGCCAGCGGACACAGCTCTGGTGGGACCTCCCGGTGTCTGACACGTTTGACCTTTTGCGTGCTCTTTACCAAGTTCCCGGACATCGATTTAATGCAAGACAAAAGCTCCTCGTCGACCGTCTTGGTATCGGGGGAATCCTCGAGCAACGCGTTCGCGAGCTAAGCCTCGGGCAGCGGATGCGCTGCGAGCTTGCGGCGGCGCTCCTCCATGAACCGGATTTCCTTTTCCTCGATGAACCAACCATCGGCCTGGATGCCGAAGCAAAGCTCGCCGTCCGTGAGCTGCTACGCTGGCTGCAGCAATCCGGGGATGTCACCACAATCCTGACCACGCATGACCTTCAGGATATCGAGGCCGTTGCAGACCGCGTGCTGGTTTTTGGGAACGGAACGATTCTGCTTAATGGCGCTCTCGGTGACCTGAGGAGCGCATTTGGCAACACAAAGGTGATGCGTCTCGTGACCGATAGCCCGGCAAGTCACCCCGCAGCCCATCGCGTGAAAGCTATCGGGAATGAGCAAACCTTCTCCTTCGACCCGGCAGTCATCCCCGCCGCAGACCTCCTCGCTGCGTTCGCCGCGCAAGCGGTCATCTACGATGTCGAAATCACAGACCAGAGCATCGATGAAGTCGTGGCCCGGATGTATCAGCATCACCGTGGGGAAACCATTTAATGCGCCTGCTCTGGCTGGTCTTTCAAATGCGGATGAAGCGGCAGCTTGCCTACCGCACGGCGGCCTATGCCGGAATCGTCACGCAAATCGTGTTTGGGCTGGTGCTCGTCGCAATCTTCGCCGCGTTTTACGCAAATGGCATTAAGGCACCGATGACCCTCCCACAGGTCACGACCTATATTTGGCTTGGGCAGGCATTTTTCGCGATGACACCCTATAGCGTCTTCCCAGATGCCGAGCTGCGCGAGCAGATTCGGGATGGCAGTGTGGCGACGGAGCTGCTCCGCCCGGTGGATTTACACAGCCTCTGGATGGCGCGGACGCTTGCATCCAAGCTCGCCCCGACGGCGCTGCGCTGCGCTCCGGTGATTGTGGTGGCGACGCTGTTTGCCGGGATGCACCTCCCGCCCGACATCCCGAGCTTTTTTGCATGGCTTCTGACCACGATTGGGGCATTG
>CAIRTT010000374.1 GCA_903881535.1 uncultured Armatimonadota bacterium | reverse complement strand
TCCCCCGCTGCCGACACAACTTATAGCCACGATGTTGCAAACAGACCACAACATGGATCCATTACTTGCCGCGGAACTTGCAAAGAGTTCTGCCGGATGTCCAGGGCGGGCAATTCGGGCAAAGGATGATGCTGATGTATCGTTAATTCGAGATCGCGCTAATGCATGGGTTTCTGATTTCCTACAAGGCAGTAGAAATCAAATCTATACGCATGCTGAGACATTAAGAAGTATTGTCCCAAAGTCATCCCCAGATGCGAGTACTCGCCAAACAGTTACGAAAGCGATTCAAGCTGTCGCAGATGCATTCGGTAAGCAGCTAAGCTCTGCAACAGAATCTGTCGATGCATCAATGGAATGCGTTGCGTTGTCAATGCAGGCCGCTTATTCTGTTCAGCGTAATGGAAACCAACAAATTGTAACAGAGGCACTTGTCGCAAAGCTCTCCAAGCGGTGTCACAGATAATGATGCGCTTCCTTGTACCGGGCCTCCAACTCAACGCCGAAGTGGTGAGTATTCCAGCAGATGTATGTCACCACGCCTTTCGCGTTAGGAGACTACGCACCGGAGAGACCTTTGTGCTGAATAACGGCATGGGGTCCAGCGCGTTTGCCGTCATAGATGACTGGACGCATGGAACAGGTCTAGCCCGTGTTACGGGAATGGCTGATATTCAGACGGAACTCCCCATTGACATTGTCGTCTGTCAGGCACTACCCAAATCTCCCGAACGTCTTGAGCAGGTTCTACAGCATGGAACTGAGCTTGGTGCGGCAGCCTTTCTTGTGTTTGCCGGAGACCGCAGTGTTGCAAAGCTTGAGACCACAGATAAGGTCAACAAACGCCTTGAACGCTGGAACAGCATCATAAGGTCTTCAGCTGAACAAAGTGGTCGAGCAATCCTTCCTCCAATTTCCTGGCATTCGAATTTGAAGGCTGTGATCAAGCACGTACAGTTACCGCTGCTTGTGCTACATGAAGAAGCCGATACCCCTCTTAAATCCGTTGTGAAATCTGTGATGGCAACCAGCCGAGGAATTGCACTCATTGTTGGCCCAGAAGGTGGTTTATCTCCAGCCGAAATCGCTACCTGTCGGAGTAACGATGGCACGGCAATCTCCCTTGGACCACGTATTCTCCGAACAGAGACTGCGGCGCTTGCAGCAATCGCACAGCTGTCTTATGCATTAGAGAATGAAAACGACAACCATTGAGTCCACTTGAAATTCTCTATGTAGTCCTTGGCCCCATTTTCTTGTTAGTCGTTTGCGGTGCAATCGTTCAGTGGCGTACACCAATAGATATCAAGCCTCTGACAACCCTGCAAATCCGCATCCTTGTGCCCGCATTTCTCCTTGTTCGCCTCTCAGAAAGTAACCTGAGCTGGACGAGTATGTGTCGGGTTGCTCTGGGCATCGCTGTCATAAAGATTGCCATGGCTTTGGTTGTCTTGGTGATAGCCAGATTGGGCAAGCTATCCTGTTCGACCACTTATGTCCTACTCATCACAACCTGCGTCTTCAATGCTGGCAACTTTGGTATCCCCGTTGCCGAACGTACTTTTGGCCAAGATGGTGCGGCTGTTGAGGCAGTGGTCGTCTTCATGTCCAACTTCAGCCTCTGGGGCATTGGCTATGCACTGATGTCAGCACGGTCAACACCGGGCCTTTCGTGGATAAAGCAATACTTTAGCCTCCCAATGCCCTATGCATTTGCCTTAGCACTGCTCCTAAAGGGCGCACATGTTCAGATTCCTGAGCCAATCTGGTCACCAATCACATGGTGTGCCGATGCCGTGATCCCAGTTGCGTTGATAACCCTGGGGATACAGCTCGCTAAGCAGGCACGCTGGCCAAGCCTGAAGTTCGTAACCGTCGCAGTGATTGCAAAGCTCATAGTCATGCCTCTACTTGCATTGGTCGTCTGCTGGGCATTTGGATATTGGCCATGGCCGGCAGGACAAATGATTTTGGCTGCTGCAAGTCCATCAGCGGTTAATGCAGTTCTACTGGCAATCGACCAGAAAGCCGATGTAGAAAGAACCACAGATGTTGTATTTTGGACCACAGCTACCGCAGCGGTTACTGTGCCTCTGGTAATCTGGCTTCTGTACACATTTGGCGTTCATACAGTCCCGACCCCATAGGAATACATCAACAGATGGTAAGAATCAAAATGTGCGGAATAACAAGGCCTGCTGATGCCGCAGCAGCGGCTGATGCTGGAGCATCGTCTATTGGTATCATCGCCTTTGACAATAGCCCCCGTTATGTTTCACCTACTGAACTGACTGAAATTAGAAACGCCCTACCCCCTTGGGTAAGCATCACAGTTGTCGCTCCAAATGCTGAGATAGCTGCACGCTACGATGCTGACTTTTGGCAGCTATATTTGCATCCCGATGGAATTCAAAACAAGCACATCATTCAGGCTATCCGCGTGGGTTCTGACTTGGATGTAACCAATGTCTTGAGCGACTATGGTACGGCCAGTGCACTGTTGTTCGATGCCTACCACCCAAACCTGATGGGCGGATCAGGACATAGGATTAGTGAGTCTGTGGCAGCGAGACTCTTCGCGGGAGAATGTCAGGTGCCCCGAATTCTTGCAGGTGGCTTGACACCAGACAATGTAGCAGAAGCCATTACCGCATTTTCACCATGGGGAGTTGATGTCTCATCTGGGATTGAGCTATCGCCAGGAGTTAAGT
>CAIRTT010000373.1 GCA_903881535.1 uncultured Armatimonadota bacterium | reverse complement strand
GGCCCGGCCGATGGTGTACTTCCAAATCAGTTTTCCGGTGGCGAAGTCTAAGATAAGCAATGTTCCGTCTTCTGACCCGACGACCACTTTGTTGTCGCAGAGCGTCGCACTTGCATCCACCTTGCCACGGGTTTTGTAGACCCACTTACGTTTCCCGGTTGCTTGCTCCAAACAGTGCACCTGCCGGTCACGGCCGCCGATCACGACATACCCTTGGTCAATCGCAGGACTGGCGAAGTACGGGAAGCCCTTGTCTCTGAATGTCCAGACGATTTTCCCAGCCTTGATGTCAACGCAAATCACGGCATTACCGTAGTGGCCGAGGTAGGCGCGGTCACCATCGACGGTAGCTGTTCCCGCGATGTAATCCCCGATTTCGATTTGTGAGTGTTTTTTTCCGTTCGCGATATCGATGACGTGCAAAATGCCATCACAGCCACCAAAAATCGCTACATTCCCCGAAACAACGGGCATCCCGTTGACGTAGTTGTCTGTCTCATAGGTCCAGACGCCACGGCCGCTACGGACATCCACACAGTGCACACGGTTGTCATAGCTGCCAACCATCGCCCATTGGCGACGGCCATCCGGGCTTGATATCACGTTCGCGGTGCCGAGGATTTTGTCTTCCGTTCGATAGGCCCAGCGTGGCGCACCGGTTGGGATGTGGATGCCGTACAGGCGGCCATCGGATGACCCGATGACGGCAAGGTCTCCAATGATGCGCGGGGATGCTTCGACAGGGCCCTTTGTGGCACAGCCCCAGAGACGCTTTCCTGTGGAGACATCTAGGCAGTAAACATTCTTATCTTCACTGCCCACGAGGATGCGATTGCCAGCTACCGTGGGCTGCCCCGTAACTGCATTGCCAGTTTTAAACTTCCAACGCAGCTTGAAACGCGTTGCGAGAGGACCATCCACGACGCGGCGTGAGAGGGCGGAGGATGCATTGACTGTCTGCATGGCTACTTTCTGGACGGACTCGCGACACAAATCATCCGCTTACTGGTACGGATAAACAGCTGGTTCCCAGCAATGGCGACACTCGAACGGACTTCTGAACCTTCATCATCCACGCGGTTTTCCGCAAGGAGTTTACCGGTCTGGATCTCATAGACAAGCACGATGCCGCCGACATTCGTTGTGTAAAGCTTGCCATCCGCGATGGTAGGCGATCCCCAGCACATATTGAAGCCCGGCGTGTCCGTGGACCAGACAATCTTGCCCGACTTTGCCTCGACACACGAAACCGATTTCCGTACATCGGAGACGATAAAGAATTTGCCATCATGGAATGCAGGCGTGGCGACATCCGATGTCAAATTCGAGCGGTCATCCGACTTCCACAGCAGGCCACTCGCACTGATATCACCTTGCTTATCCGTTGGGCAAGCGTAGACAGGAGCCTTCTTTGGCGCACAGACGAGGACGACGCCATCCCCAGCGACTGGGCTTGGAACAAGTCTCCACCAGAGCTCACGGTGCCCCGGATTCCACGTTCCCCAGCGCCAGAGTTCCTTGCCACTCTTGGGGTCGTGGCCACTGAGGTAGTCACCACCTGCGACCAGAAGCTGGTCCTTACCGCCATCCGAGTAAGGCATCGGGGTTCCGTAGGACTCACGGCTCTCATTGGATGCTTCGCTTGGACGGGATGCTTTCCAGAGCTCCTTACCTGTCTTTGGATCCATCGCCAGCAGATAGGACTCTCCGCCATCCTTGCCGCGACGACCCACAATTTTGTCCCTTTGGAGAATCTGAAGGTATAGAACACCTTTGTACAACAGCGGACTCGAACTAAAGGTCCACATGAAGTTGAAGTCATGCGTTTCCTTCTGGATATTGCGTGTCCAGACCTTGCGGCCATCCACGGTATAGCAACCAAGGTCGCCATTGCCGAAGAAGAACCAGACATGCTTGCCATCGGTTGTGGGGGATGGCGCCGCGTAAATACTTCGCTCATCCAGCTGGGTGACGGAGCCTTCGTTTCCAGACCGATGCCCGGTGCCTAGGTTGTCCGCCCAGAGGACTTTTCCTGTCTTTCGGTCGAGGGCGACAACCTGCAGGGCACCCTGTTTGACATTCGCTACCGTCGTGAAGACGTACTTGCCATGGACAATTGGTGTCGCATGCGATGGTCCCATGAGATCGGTTGACCATTCCACAGCTGTGAATTTGGTCGGGAGGTTTGTCGCAACGGTGGCACCGTTATGCAGCGGACCCCGCCAGTTCGACCAATCATTTCCCTTGTTGGTCTGCGGCACGGATGCTGGGTTTATACGGCGGCTTGGTTTATGGAAAAACATCATCATCGATATCCTAAATCCTATTCACTGGCGCATCATAGCACGGAGTAGAGACTGCATGTCTGGTTCGCATCCAGTGCAAAACACCGGAGGGACAGAGCCGACTACAGCACGTTTTTATAGAGCTCAATGCAGTGGTCAATAGTCATCGGAACGGGATTGTGGCCGCAGGTCCACTGCTCCATGGCGAGTGCTGCCAGTTCTTGGATGGGAGCATCAGTGATACCGAGCTCTGTCAGCGAGCCAGCAAGTCCTAGGTTCTGCACCAGTGACTTAACGGCGGTCGCGAGCGTTCCAGGTTCCATCTCGCACCGATGCTCGATTGACGAAAAGATCTGTGCCGAGCGTGGATCACTTTCGTTGAGTTTGATAACCCCTGGAAGCATCAGAGACACCGCCTGACCATGCACAACTCCATAACGGGCCGTGAGTGGGTTACCGCAGCCGTGTGCCGCGCCGAGCATGCTCGCTTCAAT
>CAIRTT010000372.1 GCA_903881535.1 uncultured Armatimonadota bacterium | reverse complement strand
GCCTCCAAAAGGCTGGGAAGCTCCCACATCGGAGCTGCGCGGACACTTCACCGGCCACTACCTGAGCGCTGCGGCACGCGCCATCCGCTGCGGCTTTGTAGAACTCACCCCGAACATCGAGCGTGTTGTGACCGGCCTCCGTGACTGCCAAAACGCTATCGGGTCAGGCTATGTTTCTGCATTTCCGGAGACGTTCATCGACCGCGTCATCGCCCGTGAAAAGGTCTGGGCGCCTTGGTACACCCTACACAAAATAGGGCAAGGCCTGCTCGATACGCATGTATTTACAGAAACGCCCCTCGCCGGGGATGTCTGCCGCAAGTTTATTGGCTGGGTTCAGCAGCGCATGGATGCCCTGTCCGACACAGAATTCCAGCGGATGCTGGACACTGAGCATGGCGGCATGGCCGATTTTCTGGCACAGGCCGCGGTTGTTTTTGATGATGCAGCTGTGCTGGCGCTTGCGAAGCGCTTTCTCCACCGTGAAGTCATCCGTGCCATTCAAGAAAACAATTGGAAATGGTTTGAAGGCCGGCATGCGAATACGCAGATTCCGATTGTCATCGGGATGGCACGTATCGGGATTCTCGAAGCTGATGAAAAACTAATCGATGCCGCCACTGCGTTTGTCAATCAGGTCCTGACTGGCTGGACATACCCAAATGGCGGCAACAGCGACCTCGAGCATTTTGGCTTGTTTGGCCGCCAGCACGACCACATTTCCGCCGAGACCAGCGAGACGTGTAACACGCACAATATGGCAAAGCTGGTTACGCTTTTGTCGACGGTTCGGCCGCATCCACACTGGGATGCCTGGCTAAACCACGCGTGTGAGAACCACTTGCTTGCGGCACGGGAGCCGGGCGGCCCCGGCCTGATGTATTACTTCCCCCTGATTGCCGGTTCCACGAAGAAGTTTGACAAGCCAAATGAAGACTTTTGGTGTTGTAGCGGGACTGGGATTGAGACGCCATTTTTGCTTCCAGAATGGCTTGCCCGCATCGACAATGCTGGTGCAGATCCGCAAATCGAAGTGGTTCAAGGCGTTCCGTTTACGCTGCAGGCACACGGGAAAATGCTCTGCCTGACAGATGCTGCGGGCGGCGGACATACATTGACTGCAAGCACGGGGACGCGTGTTGTCGAAGGAGCGGCGCTCGGGCACAACAGTGATACCGTACGGTGGGAAGCTCTCCCGGGAGACCCCACATTCGGGTCGTTCTTCTACGGTTCAACGCTGCTGGCATTTACAGGACTTAAAGCTCCAGTGGATGCCGCGTGCGATGTCGGTGAAATGCAAACCGCGATAGAGAGCTACTTGCAAAATGGAAATGCTGGCGAGCTACCGTTAGCCCATGTCTCCACGCAGCCAGCGGAAGTTGGCCTTATGCCAATCACAGACATTCACAGTGAGCCCTACACCTGCATTGTGCGAGGCTTTATATCTAGTGCTGATTTCGATGCATGGAAAAATCGGGCAGAATCGGACGACCGTAGACAAGCCGTCCTCGATGCCATCACACATGATGTCGTCTTCTCCGGAGCTGAAGCCAGCGAGCTAACCCACGAAACTGTCGCGACATTAGGGAGCTATGCGGGCGAGCTAGGGCCATTTACGGTTAGAGACATCCGGCCAGGACAGCACTATGCTACGAACATTCATCTACCGCCAAGTGGACCTTGCGCACTGGCGATTACCTACTGGGGCGGCGAGTTCCGGCGGCGCTTCACCGTACATATCGGGGATATGGACTTCCTACAATGCCTCGAGCTTGACAAACCTAATCAACCGGTAACATTCTGTTATCCCATCCCGGATGACACACCGCGAGATCTTCCCCTTGTCGTTTCGATTGACCCGGAGCCAGGTGGCTACGCCGGCCTCATCTTAGCCATTCGATCCATTCGCATTGATTCACCCATTCACCAGCCGTTCACAGGAGAAACAACCATGCAGACCACGCCGCAGCTAACGCCGATTCTTCATACAGAGATCACCTTCCGGGATGCCTTCTGGAAACCGCGCATCGATCGGAACCGCGATGTCACTCTCCCACACGTCCTCGAAAAGTGTGAAGAAACGGGGCGCTTTGGCAACCTCCGCGCCGCTGGTCGCAAAAACCTCGGCAACCCGGCCCCGCAGACCTGTGAGGGGTACTGTTTCAACGACTCGGATGTCTATAAAGCCATCGAAGGCGCCGCGAATATCCTCGCCGTAAAGCGGGATGCTAAGATCGAGCGCCGCGTGGATGCCATCATCGCCCTGATCGCCCAGGCTCAGGAACCGGATGGCTATCTCTATTCGCCGAAGACCATCGGGGATCCGAACAACCTGCCGCCGGGTGGCACAAAGCACTGGGAATCGATGGATGCAAGCCACGAGCTCTACTGCGTCGGGCATCTCTATGAAGCGGCCGTCGCCCATTTCCACGCAACCGGCAAGCGGAACCTCCTGAACATCGCGATTAAGAATGCTAATCTGGTTGCAGCAACATTTGGAGCCGGCAAGCGCGGCAATATCGATGGCCATCCGGAAGTCGAGCTTGGCCTCTCTGATCTCTACGGCGCAACTGGGGATGCCCGCTACCTCCGCCTTGCGCAGTGGTTCTTGGCGCGCCGCGGGGATGCAAGCCGCAAGGACCTCGTTGGTGAGTACGCGCAAGACCACAAGCCGCTGGTTAAGCAGGATGAAGCCGTCGGGCACGCTGTGCGCGCTGCGTACTGCTTTGGCGCGGCGGAGTATGTTGGGAACTTGGCGCATGATGCATCGCTGCGCGCGGTGGCGGATCGCCTCTGGGATGATGTTGTTGGCTACAAAATGTACATCACGGGTGGTATTGGCTCCCGAGGCAGCGGAGAGGCCCTCGGGGACCGCTACGAGCTTCCAAACCGAACGGCATACCAGGAAACGTGTGCCAGCATCGCATTTGCAAACTGGACCAATCGTATGGGGATGCGTTACGCCGACACAAAATACGCCGATGTCCTTGAGCGTACGGTCTACAACGCGGTTCTCTCTGGCGTCGGCCTCTCCGGCAAGAACTTCTTCTACGTAAACTCCCTCCAGTCCGACAACGGCGCATTCCGCCCAGACTGGTTTGGCTGCGCCTGCTGCCCACCAAACATCCTCAGATTTATAGGAAGTATTGGAAAGCTGTTCGCCGCAACCGGCGGAACAACGCTTTACCTAAACCTGTTTGCTGCAAGCGACATCGCAACAAAGACCGCAGCGGGTCCTATCCATGTCGCAGTCGATACGGTCTATCCAGAAAATGGCGCGGTAACGGTCAAGGTAAAGGCTGGCACGGCGCCCGGCTCACAGCTCGCGATTCGCATTCCGGGCTGGGCCAAGGGTGAGGCCGTTCCCGGACGCCTCTACCGGTTTGCCGATACAGAAAAGTCAGCCGTGGTGGCGACGCTGAACGGTAAGCATCTCGATGTCAAGGCAACTCATGATGGCTACCTTGTCCTCCCGAAGAGCGTTGTTGCGGGAGATACGGTCAAGCTTGATTTGCCGATGTCGGTGCGTAAGGTCATCTCAAACCCGGGAGTGATGGACAATCGCGGTAAGGTTGCCTACCAGCGCGGGCCGCTTGTGTACTGTTTTGAAGGCAGTGATCAGGCAGTCAAGGAAGTCTTCAGCACGGTGGCGGGCTCGGATGGCACCGCAAAGCCATCAAGTGAGATGCTTGGCGGCATCACCCCGATTGCTGTTACAGCGAATGCCGTAAAGCGCGTCGGCCTTGGAGGCATTACGCTCGGTGAGTCCCTGACGCTCACGGGTATCCCGTATGCAACATGGGCAAATCGGGGCGCATCCAGCATGGCCGTGTGGCTGCCGGGTTCTATCGATGCCGCAGAGGCTCCCGCCCTCCCGACCATCGCGAAAATGGCCAAG
>CAIRTT010000371.1 GCA_903881535.1 uncultured Armatimonadota bacterium | reverse complement strand
TTGGAACACGGACAGAATGCGATTGTTTGCTTCGGCTGCAGCAATCATCCGGTCCGTTTCGGCCATGGTCAGCGTCAGAGGCTTGTCGACGACAACGTGTTTACCGGCATTAAGCGCAGCGATGGCTTGGTCGGCGTGCACAGCGGTTGGCGTCGCAAGAATGACCAGTTCGACATCCGGGTCAGCGCAGACATCCTCGATCGTCGCGACTGCCTTGCAGCCTCGCTCGACCACGATGCGCTCACGTGTTGCAGCATCCCGGCTTGCGATGGAATGGAGCTCTAGGCTTGGCACAAGTGTGACCAAATAACTGTGAAATGACTTGCCGGCGAAGCCGTAACCAATAACGGATGTTTTGATATTTCCCATGACGGATGGATTGTACGGCTGATGTTCGTGCCCGGTAAATGTACCAAGTGGCGTGAACGTCAGGAATTGGGTGGAATAGGCACGACTTTGTGACTAACAAGCATTTTTCAGGAAGATTATCCATGCTGGATGCCGTCCGTTAAAGCAACAGACCCGGAGCAATTTTGCATCCGGGCCTGTTCAGGAAATGAATCAGGTAATCAAAACAAAACACATGTAAGTCGTAAAGCCTACCCTCCTATCTTTGATGGAAGGGTAGGCCACTTCCCCAGGTTCTACTATTGATGGTTATCAAGTCTGGATCCTTGATGACCCTATTCTAGAGGAGATTCTGCACATTGGAACCGGTGAAAATTGCTGTATTTCACCATGGTTAACTTTAGTAACGAATGATAATGATTACTATGTAGGAGTCAATAACATATGCGTTCAATAATGGCCTCGCCGTGCGAGCGAGACGCAAATGGTGGTACTTTTGACCATGAAAACCGCATTCCGATGGTACGGGCCAACCGATCGCGTTCCTCTGACGTGGCTTCGCCAGATGACGCCGCAGCCACGCGTTGTAACGCACTTGGACCAGTTTGCTCCAGGGGAGACGTGGACTGTGGATGCTATCCAAGCGCTGCGTCAAAACCTCGATCGCCATGGCTTGCAAATCGGACCACTTGAAAGCGTCTTCTGGTCGGATGACATGAAGACCGGGGGCGCGCTGCGGGATCAGCACATCGGAGCGACCATCGATACCCTTCGCAATCTGCGTGAAGTCTTCCCTGATCAGCCTGAGCTAATTGTGACCTACAACTTAATGGCACTCGACTGGAGCCGTACAGACCTCGCGTGGGAGCACCCCAATGGCGCCCGCGGTCTTGCCTTCGACCAGCAGAAATGGGAGGGCATGGATGTCAGCCGTGGGCTCTACCTTCCAGGCTGGGGCAAAGGGTATTCGGAAGCTGAATTCCGCCACCTCAGTGAAATTTATGGCGATAAGGCCGCGATGTGGCAGCACATCCACTACGTCCTCGCGGCTCTCGTTCCCATCTGCGAAGAGCTGAACATCCGCCTTGCAGCGCACCCAAATGACCCGCCATGGACGACATTTGGACTGCCAGCGATGCTCTGCAATGCGGAAGACATCCAGAAACTGATGTCGCTCTATCCAAGCAAGGCAAATGCGCTTTGTTTCTGTACGGGCAGCTTTGGCGCACTCCCGGAAAATGACATCTTGCAGATGATTTCCACGTATGTCGACAACATCGCCTGGTGTCACCTCCGCGTCACAAAGACCACGGGCGACCGCGTCTTCCACGAGGCGGATCATGCGGATCCGGAGGCAGATTGGGACCTCCTCCATATCATGAAGGCGCTGATCACAGCGGGATTTGATGGCACATTCCGCTCAGATCATGGCCTTGATATCTTGCATGAGACAGAGCTGGGGATGCGTGGTTACCCAGCCATCGATCGCTACACAGCCAACAAAATGCTCTGGGCGTACCACCGTGCGTTGACAAACCCGCTTTAGGAGCATCTGATGTTCGATATTCATGCTTACTCGGTTGCATTTGAAGCGATTCCGACCAAGGTTGGAAAGAACTTTGTCATCCCGTTTCCAGCGGATCCGGATATCTGCTGGGGCATCAAAGGTCGACAGGATGCCTGTGGAACTGTGAATGGTGTGCAGATCCGTGGTCAGCTGACAAAGCAGGATGATGGAAGCTGGGTGATGATCACCGGGCCTGCGTGGTGGAAGCTGCTTGAGGTTGACCCGGCATCTGGGCCGCTACTGCAAATCGTTCTGCATCCAGAAGGGCCGCTGGTTGAGGGACAACCGGATGACATCCGGGATGCGCTTCAGCAAAACCCCGCTGCCGTGGCATTTTTCTATGAGATTGCACCTCACTATCGCAAGAATTGGCTGCGGTGGGTTACGGATGCCAAACGAGATGAAACGCGCGCGCAGCGGATTCCACAAATGGTGTCTGCACTGGCAGCTGGCCAGCGGGATCGATAAGGGCTATTCGATTTAGAATATAACCAAAAAACGCCCCCCGGTTTTCCGGAGGGCGTTTATAGATTGTTCGTTCGGGCTTATTCCCACTCAATCGTTCCCGGAGGCTTGCTTGTGAGATCGTAGACCACGCGGTTTACGCCTTCCACTTCGCCCACAACACGGCTGGAAATGCGCTCAAGCAGCTCCCATGGGAGATGAACAGCGCTCGCTGTCATCGCATCATCGGATGACACACAGCGCAGCACAACCGGGTAGGCATACGTCCGGAAGTCGCCACTCACACCCACTGACTTGACATCCGGGAGGACGCCAAAGCTCTGCCACACCTTGCGGTACATGCCGGCTTTTTTGATCTCTTCGACAATGATGCTATCTGCATGGCGCAGAATCGTGAGTTTTTCGAGGGTGACTTCACCCAGAATTCGAATCGCGAGACCCGGGCCCGGGAATGGCTGACGCCAGACCATTTCACTTGGCAGACCAAGCTCTTCGCCGACTTTACGGACTTCATCTTTAAAGAGGAGGCGTAGCGGCTCAACGAGCTTGAGCTTCATATGCTCAGGAAGCCCGCCCACATTGTGGTGGCTCTTAATCAAGTGGCCCTTTTTGGTTCCGCCGGACTCAACAACATCGGAGTAAAGCGTGCCTTGCGCGAGGTATTCAGCGCCATCGATGGTCGCTGCTATCTCATCAAAGACCTCGATGAACTCTTTACCAATGGTCTTACGCTTCAGCTCAGGATCAGAAATACCCTTGAGGCGGTCGAGAAAGCGTTCTTTTTCATCGGCGTAGACGAGGTTGATATTCAGATGCTCGCCGAGGTTGCGCTTGACCTGTGTGCCTTCATCCATCCGGAGGAGACCAGTGTTCACAAAGATACAGGTTAGCTGTGCCCCGATTGCCTTGTGGATCAGCGCGGCTACGACGACTGAGTCAACGCCACCAGAAAGTCCACAAATGACCTTTTTATCGCCAACCTGTTCCCGGATGGCGGCAACGGTTTTGTCGATAAAGGAGCCCATGGTCCAGAGACCCTTGGCACCGCAAATAATGTAGAGGAAGTTTCGGAAGACATCCGTGCCCCACGGAGTATGGGCCACTTCGACATGGATCTGCGTCGAGTAGATACGTCGCACATGGTCAGCCATGCCCGCAACCGGAGTAACCGTGGTTTTAGCGGTGACATCAAAGCCAGCAGGAGCAGCTTCAACCGTATCCGAGTGGGACATCCAGCCGATCAAATCCTTGTTCAGTCCAGCGAAGAGGTCTTTTCCACCCAGGATGTCAATGTGTGTCTTGCCGTATTCTGCATTCGTTGCAGAAACGACCGACCCGCCATGAAGCTTTGCGATGAGCTGATGGCCGTAGCAAATGCCAAGAATCGGTATTCCGGCATCGAAAATAGCCATGTCGACCGTTGGAGCATCTGGTTCGTAGACGCTGTTTGGCCCACCGCTAAAAATGATACCGATGGGATTCTTTGCTAGAATCTCGTCCATGGGGGTGTCGCAGGGCACCATTTCGCAGAATACCTGGCATTCGCGGACCCGGCGGGCAATCAGCTGAGAGTACTGTCCTCCGAAGTCCAGCACGATGACAAGCTCATCGGCTGGGCGGTGTGTGGCGGTCGACGGGGACATTACTCGGACGACCTTTCAGGACAGTATGCGGGGGATTCCAAGGCGTAAGACTCCAAGACGTTTGGTCAAAATGGTATCACGCAACGGGCATCAAATTGTTGAAAACCCCGGGTTTGATGCCGGGGTTTTGCCATGCGTTTATGGATGTTTAGCCTACGCCCTGAGAGCGCTGGAGGGATTTGCCTTCGGTTGGGAGGGATGGAGCGACAAACATCTGGACACTTTGCATTTCCTTGATGTTCCGTGCACCGAGCGAGCCCATCGAAAGACGAAGGGCACCGACAAGGTTCATCGTGCCATCATCACGGTGCGCAGGACCGTAGAGAATTTCCTCGAGGCTTCCGCTGATACCGACCTGAATACGCGTACCGCGTGGTAGATCGGCACTGGATGTCGCCATCCCCCAGGAATAGCCTGGAGCCGGAGCTTCCTTGGCAGCAGCAATCGTGGAGCCGAGCATCACGGCATCAGCGCCTGCGGCAATGGCCTTCGAGATGTCGCCGCCGTTGCGGATACCGCCATCGGTGATAATCGGGACGTAGCGTCCTGTCTGTTCGAAGTAGTCATCACGAGCGGCTGCACAGTCTGCGGTGGCGGTGATCTGTGGAACACCAATTCCAAGGACTTTACGGCTGGTACAGATATGCCCGGGGCCAACGCCCACGAGGATTGCAGCAGCTCCGGCTTCCATCAGGTCGTACGTGGCCTGGTAGCCAACTGTGTTTCCAACAATGACAGGGATTGGAGAATTCTTGCAGAATTCAGCGATTGGGAACTCAGGAATCGTGGATGATTCAAACTTCACGGTTCCGACAGTGCTCTGGATAACAAAGACATCGGCGCCGGCAGCAACTGCAGCTTCCGCTGCCTTGTGTGCCGTATGCGGTGCGGCGGCTACCGCA
>CAIRTT010000370.1 GCA_903881535.1 uncultured Armatimonadota bacterium | reverse complement strand
GATGGTGAAGATGGCACCGTTCAGGGTTTTCTCGAAGTTCTTGGTATTCCATACACAGGGTCTAAAATTTTGGCAAGCTCGCTTGCTATGGACAAAGTTCGAGCAAAGACGATGTTTGCTGCATCCGGCATTCCTGTTGCTGCCCATTTAGTTTTCAACCGAGATGACATTCGCAGTCGCTCTTGTATACGGAAGATTGAACAAGACTTAGGCCTACCTTGTGTGGTGAAACCCGTCAAACAGGGAAGCTCATTTGGTACATCCCTAGTTAACGATGTGGGGGATTTACCGAGAGCTCTCAGGTTAGCGTCCAAATATGATGTAGAAATTATGGTTGAAGAGTTCATCCCTGGACGTGAAATGACGGTTGCCTGTATTGGCTCGAGTACCGTAGCGACATTACCAATCGTTGAGATCATTCCAAAATCAGGATTTTTTGACTACACGAGTAAGTACGGTACCGATGATGATGCTGCCCAAGAAATTGTTCCCGCTGAGCTTGAAGCTAGTGAAGCTGAGGAGGCTGCCAATCTTGCATTGGAGTGCCATGCAAGTCTTGGGTGTAATGGCTACAGCCGTACCGACATGATTCTCAGTGAGCATGGATTTTATGTGCTGGAGACAAATACACTCCCTGGGATGACGGCAACGAGTCTTCTTCCAAAGGCTGCAGGAGCGATTGGGATGTCGTTTGATGCACTTGTTGAACGGATTGTTCAGCTAGCACTAGGGGACTAGTCAATGGCGAAGGTTTTTGTGCGGCAAGATCGGATATCTAGCAATCTGAGTGCAGCTAGACTCCGGACCAAGAAACGTAGTCGGGATTTATCCAAATCGGTCGTTGTAGGACTGATAACACTGCTGGCTGTTCAAGGCGCATCTGCACTGTACTTATCGCCTATCTTTGCCATAACATCAGAATCATTATTCGTTACAGCATCCCCGCTGTGTACTGAATCAGAAATACGAAACTTGATTCAGCCGGATTTACCCAAAAGCATAATGCGACTTCCGACATCGCGTTGGACCGATGCACTCGGCAACATACCAGCCGTGAAGTCTGCCAAGATTTCGATTGGCTTTCCAAATAAGCTTAACGTCGTTGTTGTAGACCGGCAGGCTTGCTTGGTATCAGATTTAGGTTCATTGGGGAAATGTGTCCTTGATGGCGACCTCGTTCCATTCAGGAATGCCGTTGCAGAGGATAAATCACTACCGACGTTAGTCCTGGCTTCTGACAATTTCAAGCCCGATTTTGGAGTTTGTGTTACAGATGCAGCGCAAGTAGCAGGAATCCAGACGATTACTAAGTGGCTGAGTAATCATCCTAATGTTGCCGCATCATCCATTAATATTCAGAACAGTCATCTTGCATTTGTGATTAGTCAGTCAAATGTGAACGTGTTACTGGGTACACCGAGAAGATTACGTGAGAAACTCGACTCTCTCGAAATCCTTATTGATAAACGTCCAGATCTCTTAACGTCGCGAAAGTACTCTGCTGTAAATCTGTTCTCAGATGAATATCCTGCTCTGGTTATTAGGTCTGAATCAGCTGAGAAATCCGCCGTACCATAGATTCAAGTAGGTAATTCATGGAGCACGCTAGGTCCTGGACAATTCAAATATCAGTTCTGTCAGTCATCATGGGGGGACTGGTAGCGTTGTCACTCAAAACACAGGACAGAATCCTAAAGGATCAGCTCCCCGATGTACGGCAGGGGCGACTTGCACGTGCATTTGTCGAGCTGCGAGAAGATGCGACATCACTTCGTCGACAGGTGTTGGATCTTCAAAAGCGACTGCGTGAGTATCAGCTGCAAACAGGATCGGATAGTGAGAAGTCAAAGTTACTTGCTCAGGATTTAATGCTTGCAAACGTGCTCGCGGGAACCGTTTCCGTTAGCGGTTCTGGAGTTGCCGTCACTTTACGTGACTCAAAGTTGGCTGAGCGCAAACCAAATGACATTTCAGAAGCCGACTGGCGTGACCTCTCGGAAGAATATTATATTCATGACCGGGACATCCGTGATGTGGTTAACGAACTAAGGGCCTCTGGAGCGGAAGCAATCAGCGTAAACGATCAACGAGTGACTGGACTCACACCTATTCGGTGTGTAGGTCCTGTTGTGATGGTCAATGATGTCAGGACAGCTGGTTCTCCTGTTGTAGTCCGGGCTATTGGCGATCCGGATGCATTGTTGTCTGGGATGATGATGACGAAAGGTGTCCTGGATGCTTTTCGAGATGTGGATCCAACCATGGTCTCAATCGATAAGGTCAAGTCACTGACACTGCCGGCTTACGCGGGCTCCACGACACTGCGTTATGCTAAAGTTGCTAACGAAGTGAAAGCCAATGAGGCGCAGCAACGAAGCGAACATGCGGAGCGGCTCGGAGATAAGGCTGTTCAAGACCCTCAATCCGTAAATAGGGATGGTGGAAAGAAATGAAAAGTCAAATCTGGTTTCCACTCATTGGGGTTACATTTGGATTCTCTGCTGTGTACTTTTCTCAATACACACTGTCACCAATGTTCGCTCCCTACCTAAGTATTGCCGTCTTAGCAGCATTGGATGCTATCTGTGGTGGTATCAGAGCTGCCCTTGAAGGCAAATTTACTGACGGCATCTTCATAACGGGATTCATCATTAACACTGTGCTTGCTGCGCTGCTTGCATGGATTGGTGACAAGATTGGTGTCGACATTGTGCTGGCTGCCGTGGTGATGCTAGGGGGGAGAATCTTCCTTAACCTCTCTTTGATTAGACGCTTGTTACTAACAAAAGCGACCTCATAGGCATCCGTTTGCCTCTGTTTTCCTTAGGCATTAAAACTTCTACCTAAAGTTTTTATAAGCAAACATCCGTTCTCGTGACGCCCGTATACTATCCCGGTATTCTCGCTTGTATACGCCCGAGTTGACTTGTTTGTTCATGTGCGAACAGTCGTTTGTTGGTGTGTAATGGATAATTCTAGTTGGGAGCAAACTAATGAGTGACTTTGCAACGATCAAGGTTATTGGTGTAGGCGGAGCCGGACAGAACGCAGTTAACCGAATGGTTGAGTCTGGCGTTGAGGGTGTTGAGTTCTGGGCATTCAATACGGATATCCAAGTGCTACAGACGGCTGCATGTGATCATACGCTTCAGCTTGGTCAACGTTTGACCAACGGACTTGGAGCAGGTGGAAACCCTGACATGGGTCGTCAGTCTGCTGAAGAGAGCAAGTCTGAGATTCAGCGTGCGCTTGATGGTGCTGACATGGTTTTTGTTACGGCTGGAATGGGCGGTGGAACGGGCACTGGAGCAGCTCCAGTTGTGGCCCAGATTGCCAAGGAATTGGGAATTCTGACAGTCGCAGTTATCACCAAACCGTTTCAGTTCGAAGGGCAACGACGACGGCAAGCAGCAGAAAAAGGCATCGAAGCACTCAGAGCCAACGTCGACACGATCATTATCATCCCAAACGACCGTTTGCTTAGCGTTGTTGGTAAAGATGTTTCCATGCTGGATGCATTCAAAGAAGCTGATGAAGTGCTCCGACAAGGAGTGGCTGGCATCTCCGACATCATTACCATTCCTGGTCTCATCAACGTAGACTTTGCTGATGTCAAGGCAGTGATGTCAAATGCCGGTACGGCGCTAATGGGTATCGGATTCGCTGAAGGCGAAAACCGTGCTGAAGAGGCGGCTAAGATGGCTGTTAGCTCACCGCTCCTCGAGACGGACATCAGTGGTGCTCGTAGCGTCTTGGCAAACATTACCGCTGGTCGCGACTTAAAGATGTCGGAACTGAACATAGCCATGGACTTGATCCGTGAGCGTACAGATTCTGCTGAAGCGAACGTGATTTTCGGTGCAGTCATTGATCCACGTATGGATGGTGCAGTAAGAATTACAGTGCTGGCAACAGGCTTCAATGCCCTGCAAGCGCCAATTTTTGACCCGGTGGTCAAGTCAACCGTGGTACCAGTACTTACTCCAGTACCTCCAGTGCCTACAGCCGAAGGCGGTATTGATATTCCTACGTTCCTCAAAAATCGAAAATAAGATTCAAAAGATGGAACCTGGCAAATTGGAATGAATTTCCAGTTTGCCAGGTTTTCGTATTTAACGTTGACCTAGATTCGAATGTAATGATTCTGACGCCGCATCACTTGCCGGCGGAATGAAAAAAAGAGCAAACCCCCAAGATGGCAGTTTGCTCTTTACAGCTGCGATGGATGTAACTTATTTCAGGATCGTTACTTTGACTTGTTTACGTCCAACCCGCATCGCCTCAGCCCGGGTATTGAAACAGAGGTCGATACGGCGACCCTTGATTGCACCGCCCGTATCTGCAGCTATAGCAATACCGTAGCCCTCTACGTAAACCCTTGTCCCAAGTTTGATAAAGCGCGGGTCAACAGCGACTACTCCAAAACGTGCTGCAATGCCGGTAGCCGTCTTGCCACCCCAACGTCGATTTTCAGATGCGGAATAACCGGTTGCGGTCATCGTTAGGGTTCTTCGGGACGTTGCCCCGCGGGATGCTAGATAGATTCCCCGCAGGCCTTCCTTTACAACCGCTGTGACAGGGCGCTTGAAACTGACATTGAGCTTTTTTCGCTTGACACAATGATCGTTTACAAATGTGTCTTCGAAGACCACGGACTTAGATCCGTTTACACCTGGCACAACAATCTGGGATGATCCGACACGCATTCCATCGGAATACACTTTCGATACCTGAAAGGGCACCGCAGTTACTTCCGTTACCGTGTCAATACGCTTTCGGGATATCCGAACTACCATCCCATTGGTAAGTTTGGATGTAAGTGATGGAGCAATACTGTCCATTTTTGAAAGCTGGATATGCTGTTCATCAAGGAACTCCTTGACGGTTGCTTGCCGCGTATCCGTTTCAATCTGCTTGTTTCCATCACGTAAAGTGATGTGCAAGCCCTGTTGGCCGTAGGCATTTGCCACAATT
>CAIRTT010000369.1 GCA_903881535.1 uncultured Armatimonadota bacterium | reverse complement strand
GGCGCGAACTTCCCGATGCCTCTGATCAGCGGGCTTTCAGGATTGAACAGCGGAACGGCATCGGCAGGTCCCTCGCCTTTGATCTTCGCCATCATCATTAAGTAGAGGTTGGTCAACCCGATGATCACGAGCAAAACGATGTACGCAAAGGCGCAGGCTTTACCCGTGTTCCAGTTGCGGAGGGCTTCGCGGAAGACCTGAACCGACACGGTTTCAACGGTTGAGCCGCGCTCGGTCATGATCCAGGCGAGGTCGAACATTTTGAACGCATCAAGGGTGCGGAAGAGGAGTGCGACCATCAGGAGAGGTGCGATGGTCGGGATGGTGATGAAGCGGAACTTGAACCACTCGGTTGCGCGGTCCACGGATGCGGCTTCGAACAGCGTCTTGGGCACGGATGCGAGGCCGGCGAGGGCGATCAGCATGATGAACGGCGTCCATTGCCAGGTGTCGGCGATGACAACCGACCACATCGCGTGTTGTTTATCTGTCCAGACAATCGGCTTGAGGGGGTCCATCAGGCCGATTGTCCCAAGGAGGAAGTTGATGAGACCGAAGTTCGTGTCCATCAGGAAGCGCCAGAACAGGCCGACCACGACGCTTGAGAGCATCATCGGGAGAAGGAAAAGCGTGGTGACGATGCCTTTTGCTTTGAACTCGCGGTTGAGGAGGATCGCGAGGCCAAAGCCGAGTGCGAGCTGGAGGAGAACACTCATCACCACAAATGCTGCGGTAGTGGTGAACGACTGCCAGGACTCCGGCCGGGAGAGCATTTCGGTGTAGTTTGCGTTTCCGATGAACTTCGGTGGGATCTTAGAGCTGGCCTTGTAGTCATTAAAGGACAGCCAGAGGGACCAGAAGAGTGGAAAGACGTTCATCGCGACCAGCAGGAAGATCGTCGGCAACATAAACATGTTGGCGATGGAGCGGTCAGAAACGTGTTTGATCGGAGGAGCAGAATTCGTCATCGTTGTTTGCCAGAATACCAAAATCCCGCAGCAAATGGCGGGTTGTGCCGTGTCACGCGGTGGGCGCGTGGAAGGTTGCGATGTACCAGATGTTTCCGTGGTGGTCGACGAGGGTCGCTTGTGTCTCGCCGTATGGAGTTGCGGCGGGAGGTTCTTGGATATACCAGCCCTTGGCTGAAAGTGTGTCCGTGACTGCGTGTGTATCGGGAACATAGATCATTGTGGATGCCCGGGGAGCATCCGGGAGTGGTGTATCGGCACTCTCCACGACGATGATGCTGTCGCCGATGCCAAGTTCGGTATGGAAGCAGTGGTTGCCAAAGTCATGTTGTTCCAGGATGCGTGCGCCAAGGGTATCCGTGATGTCCAAAAGGTCTTGGTTGGTTGCGAAGAGGTAAGAACGTACCATCCCGTGGCCGTGTCGGATGTATGGAATTGCCATTTAAGGTTAGTTTCCACCCGTCAGCTGCCAGTTCAGATGTGCTTGCAGGCGTGAACATTTACCAATGCGTTTTTTACGGTCGTGATCGACATCATCAACCGTGATGGCAATTTGTCCAAGGGTGTGGATCATGATGCATCATTCTACGGTGTTCAGCTGTGTGTCTGGATGCTGATGGATTCCCTGCGTGCATCGAAATGCAAAAACAACGCCGCGACATTTCTGCCACGGCGCTGTTGTAGAAGCGAAAAGCCTAACCTAAGTCAGCTTACTTCTTGATGACCTTTGCGTGTCCTGCTGCGATTGCATCGAGGGCTGCCTTGGATGTCTTTGCACCAGTAATTGCAGCGCTAAGCTCATCCTGGGATGTCTTCAACAGCTCGGTGTAATCCGGCGTGTTGTAGAAGTCCTTGAGGTATTGAACGGATGCGGAGAAGGTCTCGTTGTACGGATTGGCTTTCTTAAACTCATCCGTTGCAGAGACTTTCTTGTTTGCTGTCAGGCCACCAAGTGCGACCCACTTCTTCTGTGTGTCTTCCTTGGAGAACCATGCTGCAAACTTCTTCGCACCATCTTGATTCTTGGAATAGGCACTGACCGACAGGCCTTGTCCACCGAGGGAGATGAAGCGTCCCGCAGGACCCTTTGGAACCACGAAGTAGCCGGTCTTGTCTGCAAACTTGTTCTGTTCAGGCTTGACGAGGCCTGGCATGAATGCAAACCAGTTCATCGCAGTCGCGACCTTGCCTTCTTGGAAAGCTGTCAAGCTTTCGGAGAAGTAGAAGGTCTCGGCTCCTGGAGGACAGAATTTCTTGAGGCCAATCCAGAAGTCCAGTGCTTTGACAGCGTCAGGACCATTGTCGGAGAGGTTTCCACCAAATGACCAGAGGATTTGATCGAAGCCCATGGTCGCGCCATCCACTTCCTTGGAGTAGAAGAGGGCGGTTCCGAAGAGATTCTTATCTGGGCGGGTGAAGAACTCCGCAATTTTCTGGAAGTCTTCCCATGTCTCAGGGACAGCGAGTTCCTTGCCATACTTAGCCTTGAAGGCAGCCTTTTCAGCAGCATCTTCAAAGAGGTCTTTACGGTACGAGAAGCCGATTCCATCTGCCATACAAGGGACGGCATAGAGCTTGCCATCATATTCGCCGTAGTTCTTAAGTGCGGCTGGCTCGATGTCAGCGACAGGGATTTCGGTCTTGGACCATTCTGTCAGGTCGACATAGTGACCATTCGTGGCGCCTTTACCGAGCCACTGGGAGTCGCCTACGACCATGTCAAAGCTGCTGTCCTGACCAGACCATGCAGAGTTGATTTTTGTTTCGAAGTCGGACCACGGAATTTGTTGAACTTCAACTTCGGTTCCGGTTTCCTTGGTGTAGTCTGCAGCGAGCTTCTGCAGATTGTCTGCTGGCTCCCACTTTGCCCACGCGATGACGAGCTTGGTGCTTCCGCCTGCACCGGCATCGCCGCCCGCAGTCTTAGCACCGTTGTTACATCCAGCAAGTAAAAGGCTTGCAGCCACAGGGATTGCGACTACATACGACAGCATGTTCCGTCGATTCATAAATACCATCTCCTTCGAAGGGATGACTCATTGTACACAGGACACTTTGATGCATCCACAAAAAGCCGCTGCGCGTGCATTTGAGAGCAAATTGTGTTCTTGCGACAAGAGTTACGAGATGGGATGTTGAGTTGTTTTTCCGATGGTGATTAGAGTTTCGCTCATTCAAACAAAAGAAAAAACACCCCCCGGTTTCCCGGGAGGTGCCTTAGTTTCATAACCCTGGTTGGGATTACATCGTGACCTTGCGTGCCAAAGGCTTGTCGCAACTCATTCATCCAAAAGTAAGAAAAAACACCCCCCGGTTTCCCGGGAGG
>CAIRTT010000368.1 GCA_903881535.1 uncultured Armatimonadota bacterium | reverse complement strand
TTTATCAAGATGATAGACAAGGCTGCAAAAGCTAAGTAGACACACACGAAGTCTATTGTGAAAAACACCCCCGCTGACGCAGTCAGCGGGGGTGCAATTTTTTAATCCAGGTTACAGACCTAGCCTGTGTAACGCTTCATGACGATGACCGCATTGTGGCCGCCAAAGCCTGAGTTGTTACTCACTGCGACTTCGACTTGCTGGTTTCGGGCGACATTTGGGACATAGTCCAGGTCACAATCCGGATCTGGGTTATCGTAGTTGATCGTTGGCGGCAGTACACCGCTGTGTATGGCGAGTGCAGCAGCAATTGCTTCGATTCCACCAGCGCCTCCGAGGAGGTGCCCAGTCATCGACTTCGTACTGGAAACAGCCAGTTTGTAAGCGTGATCACCAAAGACCGTCTTCAGTGCAGCGGTTTCATTTTTGTCATTCAGTGGCGTTGATGTTCCATGTGCATTGATGTAACCAACCATTTCAGGTTGAACATCAGCATCTTTAAGCGCAGCAATCATTGCACGCGCAACACCCTCTCCACCCGCAGCCGGTTGTGTCATGTGATATGCATCACCCGACATCCCGTAACCACCAAGCTCACAATAAATATGCGCTCCACGTGCTTCCGCGTGTTCAAGACTTTCGAGAACAACAACACCAGCACCCTCGCCGATGACAAAACCATCACGGCCTGCCTCGAACGGACGAGATGCCTTTGTTGGGTTGTCGTTGTACTTGGATGTCATCGCTTTCATGTTGCCAAATCCGGCAACTCCAATTTGCGTGACAGCGGCTTCTGTTCCACCACAGATCATGACATCTGCGGCGCCGCGGCGAATGATTTCAAGGGAATCACCCAAGGCATGCGCACCAGTCGCACACGCGGTGACAACGGTGGAGTTAGGCCCTTTGGCGCCGGTGATAATCGAAATATGACCGGATGCCATATCTGCAATCATCATCGGAATGAGGAATGGTGAAATCTTGGATGGTCCGTTTTGGATCAGCACCTTGACTTGATCTTCAAGGGTTTGCAATCCACCGATTCCGCTTCCAACGAGAACACCAACCCGTTCTGCGTTTGCCGGTGTAATTTTGAGGCCAGCATCTTCAATCGCATCAAGAGCTGCAGCAACACCAAAATGGACAAACCGGTCCATTCTGCGACTCTCTTTGCGATCAATCCAATTGGTTACATCGAACCCTTTGACTTCAGCCGCAATTTGGACATCAAAGCCAGTAGGGTCAAAATGTGTAATTCTCCCGACTCCGGAAACTCCGGAAACGAGTGAATTCCAATAGTTTGTCTTCCCAACACCAACGGGTGAGATGACGCCGATACCAGTTACGACAATACGCTTTTTTTGCATTTTTCATTTCTCCCCCGGCAACGCCTAATGTCCGCCACCAGGGGAGCCAGACGATAAGTTAGGACTTGGAGTCGATATACGAAACTGCGTCCTGAACCTTGACGATTTTCTCGGCATCCTCATCAGGGATATCAACACCAAACTCGGTCTCAATACCCATTACGAGCTCAACCATATCGAGCGAATCTGCGCCCAAATCATCGATGAAAGCAGCTTCAAGCGTAACTTCGTCCTCGCTGACTTCCAACTTCTCGACAACAACCTTCTTCACACGATCGAATGTAGACATAGCTAAATCCCTTCCCTAATCCGAATCAGACTGTTACCCCACCATCAACGGTGAGGACCTGACCCGTAATATACGATGCAGCATTTGACGCAAGAAACGCCACTGCCGCACCGACATCTTCTGATTGACCAAACCGCCCCAGAGGAATCATTTTGAGCAGCTGCTCACGAGCATCTCCCTCAAAGGCATCGGTCATTTGCGTATCGATAAACCCTGGCGCAACCACGTTGACAGTGATGCCACGTGATGCCAGTTCTTTTGCGAGTGAGCGAGAGAAACCGATCAAGCCCGCTTTACTTGCGGAATAATTGGTTTGCCCTGCGCTACCGCGGAGACCATTCACCGATGCAATATTTACTATACGTCCACTCTTCTGGCGTAGCATTATCTTACTTGCTGCGCGTGAGCAGAGGAACGCCCCTTTTAGGTTAGCATCAAGTACGCTGTCCCACTGATCGACCGACATTCGGAGTAACAATGTGTCCCGGGTTATACCTGCATTGTTCACGAGAATATCGACACGACCAAACGACTCCATGGCTGTTTTGAACAGCGCTTCAACACTTGCTTCATCAACGATGTCCGCAACAACAGCCATCGACTTGACGCCAAGTGCGCTGCATTCAGCGGCTACGGCTTCGGCATCGGCGATGTT
>CAIRTT010000367.1 GCA_903881535.1 uncultured Armatimonadota bacterium | reverse complement strand
GTTGTCCTCGATGATGTAAGGCGGCGGTGGCAAAGAGCCATCGGGTAGCATCGCGATCCGCTTAGGACCAATCGTCCCGAGGTGAAGCCAGACAGAGCTCGATCCCGGGCCACCATTGAATGCGATCAGCAGTGGGCGGTCCTTGGGGTCATCCATGCCATCCAAGGTGTAATACGTATGGAACAACAGGGCATCGATACCACCATCCGCATCTTTGATGGGAAGGTAGCCGGCTTTGGCCGTGTAGGCAAGGGTTTTATCACCCACGGTGACAGAGCCGTGTGAAACGGAGAGAGGTGTTTCTTCGAGGGATTTTGCCTTGTCGGCGGTTGATGCAGCGTCCATGAGTAGCATCCTACCGCCCCTCCAGCTGGCTGAACAACGTACACTTTTAACCAAGCCTGTGAGAACAGAATAATCGCATATACGCCAATGCATGCCCCGTTTTTCAGCGTACGTGGGAACGGATATAAGACAACACGGTGTAACTCTTTTAGCTTGCGAGGAGAGCACTTACACCGCGCAAACCGAACCCATAAACCGTATCCTTCGTCTAATTTTAGGAAATCTCTGGAAACATCCTCCAGCGATAGAATGCCCAGTATTAAGCAAGGTCGGGATTTACACCCATTCAGGAGATGGATTTCATGACAAGACGGTTTGCGTTACTGATGGCTGCCACATTGGCACTTGCTCCAGCAGCTCTTGCCCAAGGCCCACGTACCTTTACCTTTCAGGAAGCCCTCGGATTTGGCACCCGCCTGACCCCCGAAGCTCCCCTGAAAGTCTCCTGGTTGGATGCACAAACCTATACCGTAGAACAGAACGGCAAAACCTACTCTTACGATGCCCGTAGTGGTGAACAACGCCCAAACCGCAGTCTGGCGACGCCGGATGAGCAGCGCAACACCCTGAATACGCGGCGGCGCGGCGGCGGCATCCCGGGTGGCGGAAATGGCAACCTGACCGACCCCAGCGGGCGACGCACGGCATCCGTCAAACAAAACGATCTCTATATCACCGAAAAAGGGACAAATTTAGAGAAGCGCATCACCACCGATGGCTCAGCCACCATCCTCAATGGCATCCTCGACTGGGTCTACGATGAAGAAATCTATGGTCGCGGGAGCCGCTGGGGCTATCGCTGGAGCCCGGATGGCCGCTACGTTGCCTACCTCCGCCTCGATGAAGCGCCTGTCAAGCCCATCACGCTCACCGACCACCTCCCACAAGCGCAGGCGCTTGAGCCTTGGTTTTACCCAAAGGCCGGGATGGCAAATCCGCTCGTCACGCTCTGGGTTGTGGATGTCACCGCGCAAACGCCAAAGCCTGTGCAGGTTCCTCTGGATGCCTACGTTCCGGAAGACCGCCTCGTGGTCCGCTTCGCCTTCACACCTGACTCCAAGAAGCTGCTCTATCAGGTGCAGAACAAGGAGCAGACCTTCCTCGATGTCATCACCGCCGATGCAGCAAATCCCAAGGAGCCAAAACGCCTCTTTCGTGAAGCAAGTAATAGCGGGTGGATTGATGTAACGGACTACCCGATGTGGTTGAAGGATGGCTCTTTTCTGTGGACAAGTGACCGCAGTGGCTACCGGCATATTTACCGCTACAAGCTCGATGGAACGCTTGCGGCGACGGTAACCGAGGGGATGTGGGATGCCCGCCGGGTTACATTTGTGGATGAAGAAGCCGGGACAATCTACGTCGAGTCCAATGTCGAACAGGTGTCTGGCTCTGATTTTATGCGTGCGCGCCTCGATGGCAAAGGGCGGCCAGTAAGGTTGACATCCGGGCCTGGCACGCATGTCGCAAATTTTGCGCCTGGGCGGAAATTCTTCATTGACACGGTATCGACGGCTGAAAACCCTGGCGAGATCCGCGTCTGTGATGATGAAGGCAAGGTCCTGAGAGTCCTTGGTAAGGTCAGCGCACCGGTCGCGGCCAAGGAATACAGCCTCGGTATCCCCAAGTTTGTTCAGGTCAAGGCACGGGATGGCTATGTCCTCGAAGGGACACTCCTCCTTCCGCCAACTTGGAAACCGGGGATGCGCGTGCCGGTTTACTGTCCGGTGTACGCCGGCCCGGATGCCCCGACGGCCCGTAATGCCTGGTCAAGCGTAAATGGTCAGGTCCTGCATCAGTATCTTGCTCAGCAGGGCATCGCCGTCTGGATGTGTGACAACCGCACGGCCAACCCGCGTGGCTACGCCGCCCGCACCGCCTGCTGGAGACAGTTCGGCGTGAGCGAGCTGAAGGACATCGAGGATGGCCTGAAGGCGCTTGACACTCTCGGCTACGCCGATCCAAAGCGTGTTGCGATTGAAGGTTGGAGCTTTGGTGGCTTTATGTCCGCCTACGCCTTGACGCATTCGGATATGTTCAAAGTCGGCATCGCAGGTGCTGGTGTCATGGACTGGCAGCTTTACGACACCATTTACACCGAGCGCTACATGGGAACACCGCAGAAAAATGCCGCTGGCTACAAGGCGGGCAGTGTTGTGGCAGGCGCAGCAAAGCTCAATGGAAACCTCCTGATTGTGCACGGGATGATGGATGACAATGTCCACGTCCAGAACTCGATGCAGCTGATTTATGCACTGCAGAAGGCTGGCAAAAAGTTTGACATGATGCTGTATCCAAGCCCAACCAGTCGCCACGGAATCGGTGACCCTGATTTGTCAAAACACAACCGTGAGCTGCGATTGAAGTTTCTAGTCGAAAAACTCTAACACACTAACAATAATGGCACCGGTTGATGCTT
>CAIRTT010000366.1 GCA_903881535.1 uncultured Armatimonadota bacterium | reverse complement strand
GCCCGCGTTGAAGTGAAAGTCCCACGAAGCCCGCGCCGCCGCGTTTCGCTTCTTGGTATCCTCGTCCTTTGGTTTATGGCGCGAATAAGCCAGAATCAGCCTTGGCGCCAGTTCAGGCTTGGCGGAACTTCCGTAAACCTTGGCCGTGTCGTACCCATCAACTAGGATTTGCTCCTTGTTTTGTTTTTGGGCCTGCACCGTACCGCTGTCCTTGTGATGGCCGTAGTACGTCAGAACCTCGTTGAGATAGAGCCACCGCTTGAAGTTCTGGATATGACGCAGGTAAACGATGATCTCGGTTCCCAGCGTCATGCCGGGACGCAAGATGCTTACGCCTCCGGTTAGCTTGGCGTTTGCTTCCTTTACGGCGCGAATGAGTACCTTCCGATTCAACACCGACACCGTAGGCGACAACGACAGGCCACCGGGCCTGCCGACAACATTGAGCAAGTAGTCGGACGGCATCAGCGCAGACGGACCATCCCGATATGGGCAAGGTGCTCCCTTTCCGTCATCGTACTTGTGCGCCGCGCTCCATGAGACAAACCCCGCCTCACGCTTGTCCAGAGCCGGCCTAATGATGTTGCGGTACACGCTACCAAACTCGGGAGCGAGTTCGTCGTCATCGTGCATCAGGATGATGCGCTTGGTTTTGGCGCGGTACGCTGCCACCAGCCAAGTGTTATTGCAGCCTAGGTCATCACCGTATTCCTCACCATCGCAGATTACGATGTTCTCGATGCCGGCGTTCTTAAGCGAGTTGATGCACTTCTTCAGCCGCTCCGGTCGCTGATAGGTCGTTACGCAAACCGTTAGGTCGTGCATAGCTTTTTGGCCCACCAGATTTTCCGCTCAAGGCTCATGCCGTAAGGATGGCAAATCCAGTCCCCTTTTTTCCAAAGGTCATCGGGATCGTTTTGCGGATAGTTGTCCCGTTCCTCGGGAATGGCGTTGAGTTCAGCGGGGCTGACAATTCGCAGCGCGTGCTTGATCGCTGGATGGTTCATGTGCTTGCACACCCATCCCTGCGGAACCAACGGATCATCTTTCCATTCCACCCAATGCTCAATCAACGTATCGAGATACTTGATCGCGTTCTTGCATGGGTTCATCAGGACAACGCCGCCGTTCATTGGACAATGGGGTTCTGGCTCTCGCGCCACCACTACGGCGTCGGAATGTTTGATGCGGTCATCAATCTTGATGTTCAAGTTGGCAATGATCGCGTCTGCATCAATCAGCATGACGCCAAAGCCTTCTTTCAAATAGCTGCGGGCGCGGTGAAGCAATTTCACCCAGCCAGAGCCATAGCCGTTGTTGATGTCGTCATCGACAAAGTGAACGATGTCCAACTTGTACCCGTGCAAATCGCAGTATCGTTCCTTATTCGGGCAGGTGACTTCGTACAGGTCCCCGATCTTTGGGGAGTAGGTTGAGAGGACGATCCATTTCATAGCTCTTGCGCCTCCTCGGGTAGAGAACCGGGATCAGACGGCCAAACCTTTGGGAACACCTTGCCTGTGAAATCGTCCTTGTGGCGTAGCTTGATCTTTGTGTCGGCAAAGATTGCAAAACCCGATTCGCGGCAAAGCCAGTCAAACCAATAATCCTCGGTCAGCCAGCGCCCGCGCCCCGGCCAGAGTTGCTTGTCCCATACCGGGCCAGCCGAGAAGAACCCATAGAACGGCTTGCCGCGATTCTCAGGCTCACAAACCAGCCAAGGGTTATCTTCGATAGCCTTCCTGAATACCTTGCGCTTGTACGCCTTGAAGCCGGTCCCAAGTTCCATGACTTGCAGCAGGCCACCGCGCCCCGGCGTTGCACGCGGAAGCTGGTTGATGACATAATGGCCATCATCCGCTCGCGTCGTGTACAGGCCACCGCAAATGGAAATGTTCGGGTCTTTCATCCGCATCAGCACATCGACGTAGTTTTGTGCTGTCGGCATCAGGTCGTAATCAACAAAGAACAAAATGTCCTCGTCGTTACTCGTCTGCGTGTAGAAGTCGGACGCAAAGATGTTGCGCAGATC
>CAIRTT010000365.1 GCA_903881535.1 uncultured Armatimonadota bacterium | reverse complement strand
TGCATTCCCGGCGGCGATGATTAGGTTTTTCGGAGTGATACAGATGGCAGTCGCGGCTGAGTTTTTTATGTCAGGGTCGGATAGTTGATACATCAGGCGCCGGCTCAGGTCGGAGATCGGGTTGTTCACTTTCGTGCCGAGGATGACAGGTGCTGGCGGTTTTCGGGGGGTGCTCAGCGAACCAAGAACGATTGGTGCCGTGAGAATCCCCGCCATTAAGACAGACGCTGCGAGCTGTGATGCAGCTGAGAGGGCGATGCCTCGTTGTGTTGGAACCTGAGTTACATCAGGAAGAGCCTTAAACGGAATGGCTGGAGTCCCAATCGCATTCTCATCACCAAGTCTACGGAGGCGGATTTCAAACCCAGATGTCTCCGCTGGTGAGTCTGGATTCAGATGGGCTTCTGCTTGCAACGTACGCCGGAGGACAGCTTTACGTTGCTGATCAAAGTGCTCCCGGAGCTCCACAAACTCTGCTATGAACGATGGAAGGAGCATTTTGTCTTCTGCTAGGGCATCAAATGCAGTTCCTGCTTCTAGAACAGCGCGGGCATCATCACTGGCAAGGGCTATTTTTGCGAGACTGCAGCATTCTTGATAATCGATTTCGATGTCTTTGGTGATGATGGATACATCGTGTTCGGTGATGATTACCGGGACAGCAGGAAAGACATCTGTGCTTGCAGCGACCAACGAGCGGCGCCAATTGTGAAGGAGGACGCTACGGCTTTTTTCATCGCTCAGTGGCCACACGGTTTCCGTAAGGTCTTTACGATTGATGTGACAGTCTTTGGATGTCGCGACCAGGGCAAAAACAGTCCAATGCTTACGTGAGATTTGGAATGGTACAGGTGCATCATCCAATGTAAGTTCACATTGGCCCAATAGGTGCAGAACGGGACGCATCACCATGGAGTCTACTTGTCAACATGCACATGAAATAGTTAAGGCGACCGTAAAAAATCGTAACTTTTTGTGATTTATCAATCAAAAGGGCGGTTTCACAGGCTAAATCATCAACGCGCTTGTCACATATGGTAGGAACCCAGCAATTTTGACAGGTGTGAGATCGCGTGTCTGATTTGCCGTGTGCAGGCATCCACGTAGCTGTCCGCCAATGCCCGGCGACTTGTCGCTTGTGGTCATCGGTATCCCGATCACGCGTAAAGTCCTGTAGGGGCAGGCGTCCACGCCTGCCCGCGCATCGAGTGGACGTTACGGGAGATGGGTCAGACGAAGCGGTCTGCCCCTACGATTGGCTGCTTTGAAACGGCATCCTAACTAATCAGCAAGCCGGATTTTCGAAACGCCCGTGTATCACACATGATGCTCCGGCCGCCCTTACATCTGTCCAATTCGAGCAAACTTTAATTAACTTTATACGCTCGGGTGGAAACTTTATTAATCTTTAACGACCTGCGCTATTTACATCCCAGACGACCAAAACGATACTTCGATTGTCTGTTTACGGGCGTTAGAGCCCATTCCGGCTGCAGACATCCACCACATTCCCTCCTGCATTTGATGCATACGTATGCCTTCAAATGCCCCGAAAGGCAAGCTCCACATGTCTCTCATTTCTAAACGGCTGGTCGGCATTGTCGCCAGTACTGCTCTGCTTTCGCTCGTTTCGGCGGCTGCGCATGCGCAGACAACGGATGTACTCACGCTAGATCGTCTTTATGAATATCAGCATGATGGTTTCGTCAAGACCGAATACACATTCAATAGTTCAATGATTCTCAACAGTATCGGTTTTGTTGCAACTAACAACACTAGCGGTTGGTTCGAATATTACCTTAACGGTGATGTTGTCAAATTTTTCAATTTCAATGATCAGAGTTTGGCACCTGTCGCTAATGGAATTAGATGGTACACACTACCAACTCCTTTGACGCTAACGGCGACTGACGTTGTCAGGCTAGATACGGAACAGACATCTGACGTTGTCAGGCTAGATGAGGATCAGAATTACATTGGTCAGGCAACGGCGGTACAGGTGTATAGCTCCAAAAATCCAAACGTTTACGTGTATACGGATTACAATCGACAAGGGGAGAGTACAGAACAGCTAACCAACAGCAACCTCCGCGTCTCCCCTTCCAACCCCGGCTCCAACGTTGCACCAGAACCTGGCTCCTTCGCCCTGGCGCTGACCGGTGGCGTTGCGCTCATCGGCATATGTGTCCGCCGTCGCCGGAATGCTGGCTAGCTAACGATCATCTGTGCGGGTAGGCCGGGACGCCTGTCCGTGCAGGGGCTTACCTTTTGGTTTCGGGATGCGTAACCGCATCGAAACGCGCGGGCGGACACAGCAGTCCGCCCCTACACGGAATTCATCAACGGGAACCAGCATTGGAATAGGCATATGTCAAATGGATTGCGGTTCATTCAATGCCCGTACATCAACTAGATGTCGATACG
>CAIRTT010000364.1 GCA_903881535.1 uncultured Armatimonadota bacterium | reverse complement strand
GAAAAGTCCATCGCGGACACAGCCGTCCCGATACTGACCGGGTAGGCGTGCGGCTCGATAATGTCCATCTCGGCCCACAGTGCTGTTTGGTCAACGGCAGAGCTGGTTGTGATCAGGTGGCCGTAGGCATCAATGGAACGTAAATACCGTGCCATTTCGACATGCCACTTTGTGACAAGATCCCAGCGCTTTGCTTTGCGTGCCGTATCCACCCATTCGACCTCGTTGAAGAGCTCCCATGCCATGAGACTTGTATGGTGCCCAAAGCGCGCAACAGCCTCACGCAGCCAGGCCTTGCTTCGGCGAATCGCTTCCGCATCGGTGAAAAACTCAACCGGAGTCTTTAACCATCCGCCATTTGCAACATTCCAAGGATGGTCCTTCCAGTTAGGATTGACCTCTGTTGTCACCTGACCGTGGTGAAAAAGAACAAGCTGTACGCCGACCGTGTTGCGTTCGGCAGCAGTGAAGATTTCTGTCCAGCGGTCGAGCGCCGGCTGCCACATCACATTACGATCATGTCGAATAGTCTTCGGTTCAGGCCACCAGGGATTCTTACGATCCCAGTGACAGGCCCAGATACGCGTCCAGTTCGCGCCGTTATCCGCCATCTGTTTCAGGGTTGTCGCATACGAAGGCTCCCCCTTGTTCTGCCAGGCGAGATTGAACCCGATAGGTGTGTACGAGGTTCCATCATCGTGGATGAAGCGCTGAACGTGTTGCTTTGAGCGGCAGATGAAGCCATGCGGTAGCACAGTGGTCAGATTGATATCGCCGGTCCGGAGCGTGCGGACAGGTCTCCCAGTTTGAGAGACACGTATCGCAACCTGATAGCGTCCTGCATTTCTTGCCACAAGATGCGCATGCCATGCCCCACGTTCGAAGTAAGCTGGTCGGACTTCGACGCGCTTTGTCTTGATGTGGGTAAAGCTGGCATCGGCGCTCCAACCGGGCAGCCCCGCACCCGCTGGTCCGCTTGGGTCCTTTACCGAAACCCGAACGGGGCCGTACCAGGTTGCTGTCGATTGGGGGCTGGGCGAATGTGACATCTTGATGGACTCCTGAGGCTATCTAACACGCACACAAAACGATTTGCTAGTGTGTCATCCCACGCTTGCGGAGAAAACCCAGCAGCACCGTTGGACGGTCGGTTTGGATTCCACCGGCTCCACGGGCGATGACATCCGACCAGATTTCCGGCCCTTCGGTCAGCGTGAGCGTATCCGGGATGTACACAACTCCCATTTCAGCGGCAACAGCAATCTGTTCTTTGGTCAGCGTTAGCGGGCCATCGAGAGCGGAAAGTGGAAACCGGGTCAGAAAATCACGCATTTGTTCCGCTGTACGGACATCCCTTGGGGCTGTTGCCATCAGGCGCAGCGCTGGGATGTGCTGTTTCCAAAGCGCTGCTTCATCGGTGGAGATGTACGCAAAGCTCTTTGCAATCACCTTGGGGTCACGGATAATTCGCTTTAGGGCCACGGGGTGGACATCCTTGGTGTCGATGTAAAAGCCTGCGCGCCCACTCACAGCCTTCACCAGTTCCTCAAGCGTAGGAACTTTGTGCACACCGATATCTGCAAAGCGCGTGTCACGGATACGCAAGCGGCGAACCTGCGACAAAGTCATCCCTGAGATAGGTCCAAAGCCATCCGTTGTGCGGTCAACCGTGCTGTCATGCATGATGACAAGGTGGCCATCCGCGGTGGTGCGTACATCACACTCAATCAAATCCACCCCAAGGCGTAGCGCATCAAGGGCTGCAGCGATCGTATTTTCCGGTGCGCGTTCCGTGCATCCTCGATGACAGGAAACCAAAAATCGCTTAGATGTTTGCATCATGTCATCATCATAGCGCGCCATGTACAGCCTTACTTTGGCAGTTTCAACTTGATGTACGGCGACTTCTTGTCTCCGGATTTGCCCTTGTCTTTACCAGATTTGCCATCCTTATCACCCTTGCCCCCAATCGCGCCTGCCAGCGGACGCTCAACCGTTGGTGGGAAGGCATTGAACTGTCTCCAAAGCTCATAACCGAGGGAAACCTCACCGAGAAGGATCCATCCAGTGGCTTCCGCACCCGGTCGCAGGATGTCTGCCCTTGGCCATGGGTCTTCTGTTTTTGATGCAATCGCAGTGGTATCCGGCTTCACAACCACACGGTAGTTTGCCGTTCCATCGTCAAGCGCATCAATAACCGCCACGCGTCCGGCGAATGTTCCAACAGCTGCGCTTGGCCATCCGGAAAACTGCAGCGCAGGCCAGCCAGCAAATTGAATACGGACAGGCAACCCCTCGCGCAACAGCGCGACATCGTTGTCGGTGATCATCAGTTCGACTGCACGATCAGTTGTTTCAGGCGCCAGAACAGCAAGGACATCCCCAGCCTTCACCGTAGCGCCGGCCCCGACCTGTAACAGACGCACGATGCGCCCGGCGGCGGGAGAACGCACCACCTGCTGGGTTGCCCGCTGGCCAACATTGCTTTGCTCAATCCGAAGCTTCTGGATATCGGCATCGATTTTCGCAACAGATTCACGTGCACTTTCCATGGTTGCGCCGATTGCATCGAGGGTTGCCGCAGTATCCGATGTCACTTTTGCCTGGTCCAGCTGTGCTGTCAGGACATCTTTTGCCGCGACATCGAGGGCTGCAATCGCCCGCTCGATGTCTGTTTGCACACGGTCGACTTCAAGGCCTGCACGGTTTTTGTCAAGGTTTCCAACAGTGGCATCACGCATCGCGACTTTGAGCGCAAGGTCAGCACGCTCGACATCGGTTTTACGTTTAACAAAGTCATTTTCAGCAATTTCAGAGTCGCGCTTTGAGCGAAGTCCCTCATCAAAAAGTGTTTTTATACGCTCTCTCTGATAACGGCTTGTATCAAGTTCCTGCCGTGCCGCTGTCAGTGCCTGCTCGGATTGTTGAACCCGTAGACGCGCCTGCTCAGCACGTTCGGCCGCGCCGCTTTCAACAACATCTTTTGCAATCTGCCCGGTCTTGCGTGCCCCAAGCACAGCTTGCTGGGCTCCCTTGTAGCGCTGTTTAGCCTGCGAAATGCGCTGTTTTGCGGTGTCCATAGCTGCATCCCGGCTCAGGGTCAGCTGATCCACCTGCGCCTGAAGCCTCTCAATACGCCCCGTAGCGCGAGCACGTTGTTCACTCAGGGCACCAAGCTGTGTTTTAATCCGGCTTTCCTGCTCCGGGTCGAGGAACTTTGAGTCGATGTCATCCAGTTCTGCGATGACATCCCCGGCAGCGACCGTTTGGCCTTCCTGTATATGCCAGCTGACCACGCGACCGGAAATCTGTGCTTCGATGTTTTGAGGGCGGTCCATCGCACTGAAAACGGAGACTGTACCGTAGCCAGTGACCGTCTGCTGCCACGGGATCAGCACGAGACCAAGGACCACGGATGCAACCAAGAAGATAAGAATGATTGCGATTCGCCTGCCGCTCTTTGGTGCCTTAACCAGCGCGAGGCTTTTGTGGATTCGCGGGGTGGGGTTGGATGGCGTTGTCATCGGGATGCCCTCTCGGCAAGAACACGCGCGGTCAGGAATGGGAACAGCTCACGGAAAGCACTGCTCTCCTGACTTGCCAGTTCATCGGGTGTGCCGCTCTCAACAATCCGGCCTTCAGATAACACATCGATGCGGCTGGAGCGGCGGACAACTTCAGAGTCGTGGGAAATGTCAACAATGGTCCACGTATTTTCAGGAGCGTAGATATTGTCGAGGATGGCCATCGCTGTGCGTTCATCAATGCCCGTAAATGCCTCATCCAGAATCAACAACCGCGGGCGACCGGCAACAGCACGCGCGAGCAGAAGCCGCTGTATCTGACCGCGAGAGAAGTTCATGCCTGCCGAGACGAGCTGAAGGCTGGTCCCTTGCGGCATCCGTGCAATTTCATCGGAGAGCTGTGCAAGTTCGAGTGCCCACCAGACATCCTGATGCGTGACCCATTCACGCCCAGCCCGGACATTTTCCTCGAGAGACCCCTCAAAGATTTCATTGGTGTAACCCACCATCGTTACTTCGCGTCGAAGGCTTACAAGGTCGAGTGCACGGACATCAAATCCATCCAGCTCAACCGTGCCATGCGTTGGCTCTTCCAGTCCACAGAGGATCATCGCAAGTGTTGACTTTCCAGCTCCACTCGCACCAACGAGGCTGACACGGTCTCCAGATTTTAGGTCAAACTCAATGCCCCTCAGAACTTCCTGCGTTGATGAATACGAGAAGCGGATGCCGTGGCATTTGATGACAACTCCTGGGAGATGTGCACCGCCAGGCAGGTCGTACCCGCCAGTCCGCTCGGTGACAAGATCCGTGACATGGCCAACTTTATCGAGACCTGTGAGGAGGTCAAAGACTTGATCCGCCTGGCGAACGAGCTTGTCCAGCGATGCGAGGACAGAAACCACAATAATCTGCGCTGCGACGAGCTGGCCTAGGGTTAACTGTCGGTTGATGACTAGCCAGCCGCCGATAGCGAGGACGCCGGCACTTGCGAAGGCCTGAAAGAAGTAGCTCCCCGCCGCCTGGCGGTAGTACACGGCGAAGTGTTTCTGCCGGGCCTTGATGTACTTGACGACGGTGAGGTCGGCACGTTCCATTAGGTAATCGCCATCTGCGTGGAGCTTGAGACCAATATGACAGCGCGCCAGCTCTTCTAGCCAGTCGGCCACACGGTACTTTTCTTTACTCTCGACGATGCTTGTTCGAAGGCCACCGATTCCCAGTACCCCGATGATAAAGGCCATAGACATCAGAATAAGAATGTCAAACCCAAGCAGAAGCGGGCTGTAAACAGCGAGCAGAACGAGTCCAACAAATGCTTGGAGGGAGACTGTCAAGCCATCCAGGAGCAGCTTCGAAAGTGTTTTCTGGATAGTCAGGACATCAAAAAAGCGATTGATGAGTTCTGGGGCATACTCGCCGTGTACGGACTGCACGCGGACATTTACCATCCGGTGGGCCATTTCGAGGGCAACTTTGGCAAACACTCGCTGCTGGAGGCGCTCCACAAGGGAGAGCTTCATGAGCTGGAGGATACCCGTGACAATCATCCCGAAGAACACCAGAATCGTCAACACGACCAGAGGTTGCACTAGGACACCGGCGGCCACAATATTGACCAGGGCCTGAGTGGCGAGTGGAACAGCAAGTGCCGTCAAACCAGCCACCATGGTGTAGGTAACCAGGACGACCATGTCCCCCCGCTCCTGCCGCATCAGGTGAAAGAAGCGCTGCATGGCCGATGGGTGTGCGAGGTGGTGGGAGTTCTTGTCGTTGTGTTGACTCATCGTGGTGTTCCTACAGGTTCATCAAAGCGCGATAGATGCTGCATCCAGGGCAAGGAGAGCCTGCTGGTATTCGAGTTTGATATCAATGAGGCGGCCAAGTGCCTCAGCGGTTGCACGTTCCCGCTGGTTGACGAGAAAGAGTGTTGAGTCACCGGCAGCGAAGCGTTTACGCTCACCGGTCTCGAGCTGCTTTGCAAGTAGGACTTCAGCATCCGTTGCACGAAAACGATCGACTGCAGCCTGAATCGCCGACCACGCATCATCGACTTCAAGGAGCACCTGCCGCTTGGTGAGCTCGCGATCCTGCGTCAGTTTAATGGTTTTGGCGCGGGCGGTGTCCCGTCGACCGGATGCATCCCAGCGGCCAAGCGGAACGCTAAAGTTGATTCCTGCTTTGAGGGTTTCGCCAATTCCGAGGCGCCCCATGTCCTGTCCGGGTTGGAGAACCAGACTGAGATCTGGGCGACCATCGTTTAACGCGAGGGTTTCATCGAGTGAGACAGCGCGGAGCTGCAGCTGAATCGCCAGAATTTCAGGCCGCTTTGCAAGCGCACCTTCTCGGCTTGCCTGAAGGCGTGCGGTCTCAGGGTAATTCGGCAGGGGCATTTCGTTTGGAAGCTGGTCAACATCCGGTGGTGGGAGAGGCGTCCCATCATCCATCCAAAGGTAGCCCGCAAGTTTTATTGCGGCTTTCTGGACATCCCGGTCGGCTTTGTTCAGACCAGCCTCACGGCGGCGAACCTCCTGTTCGGCTTCCGTGACGGCAATCGGCGGCTGGGCACCAAGCTCAACTTCTCGGGCAATCTGCTTTGCCCGTAAGACTGCAAGTGCCAACAGATCCCGTGCGACGGATTGCTTTCGCCCGGCTGCAACCCAATCCCAATACACTCCGCCGGCAGCAGCCTTTGATGCCACTACAACTTGTGTAATAGCCGCATCCGCGAGGGGAAGGCCAAGCTTTGCCTGTAGCTCAGCGATGCTCTTTTCGTTAATCCCAGCGCCCCGGAGGAGCGGCAGTTTTATTCCTGCGTAGATGGTCCCATCGGAGCCGGTGCTCGAAATCGGCGACTTGACCAGCCCTGAGTTTGCATCCCGGCCGACGATAAGCTTCGCGCCACTTCGCATTGCCATTTCGACGGTTGCGGTTGAGATGCTTGCCTCTGCATTCTTCCCACGGCTGCTTGCGCTGTTGTAGCTGAGGTATTCCAAACCAACATTAATGGTTGTGTCGAATGCCCCTTGCTTCTCCCGCAGCTTGCCAGCAGCGGCCTGCTTCTCCTGCGCGATGCCCCTTACTTTTGGGTATGCCGCCGCTACACGGCTAAGCACACTCGGAAGGGTAAGCACCTTACGAGGAACCTGCAGCTCCCCACCCATAGCCACAAGAAATGGCATCATCAGACAAATCACCGGGAAGGCATCCATTCTGCACCATCTCCTTTTCCTTAATGTACAGGCGATTACACACATCACCCGAGCCATACATCAAACGAAATCCAGCGCCT
>CAIRTT010000363.1 GCA_903881535.1 uncultured Armatimonadota bacterium | reverse complement strand
GGGATGTAGACAACGGCGATGGAAACAAGGCAAACCCAGGCGAGGCGTTCATTTGTACACATGATGACAATTAGTACAGTTTTAACGACAATATGTCAAGTTTGCTTTACTTACATGTATTCTGTCTCGCGCCACATGAAGACATCACCGCTGGCCAACGCTACAAACGTGAGGCTTTAAAAGCGTCAATCTTGCTAGAATGAAAGCTGCAGTAGGTGGTGAAAACGCACCATCCGAAGCTTCAACTACAAACGATATTTACGGTGCATTGAATTGCTGTTTCACACCATCCGTAAGAACCACTTAACATTTCCACGATTTACGCTCTCCAGTTCGTACCCAATTCCGGTCATAATCGAAATGTATGCAATTCTCAAATCTTAATGAGAGCGTCTCCGTTGTAATTCCCGGCTACAACGTAGGCTCATATATAGAAGCCAGTGTTGCTTCCGTTTATGCTCAAACACACAAGCCGAGAGAAGTTATCTGCATCAACGATGGCAGTACAGACAACACCCTTGCCATCCTGCATCGCCTGCAAAACGTCTACCCAGACCTCATCGTTATTGACCAGCCTAATGGCGGTGCGTGCTCAGCACGAAATGCCGGCTTGCATGCCGCAACAGGCACATGGGTTCAGTTCTTCGATGGAGATGATGTCATCCTTCCCCAGAAAATCGAGTCACAGATAGCCCTGGCGTGCTCCGAACCCGATGTCAATGTTGTCATCGGGAGCTACCAGGAAGTCGATTCCAGTCTTAAGTACATCCGGACGATGACAGAATCCGCGTGCCCCGATGTGTACATCGCCATCATGCTCAGCCGCGCCGGAAGGACATCGTCACACCTGTATCGACGTGCTGCGGTTGTGCGGGCTGGCGGATGGAACACCACCCGGAGGAGCTCACAGGAATATGACCTCCTTTACCGCGTGGCGAGGCTTGGCGGCATCGCAAAGTTTGATGCAAACGCCTACACACAGCTGAGGCTGCGGGAAGGCAGCATCACGCACACCAATGTTGCCGCAAACGTTCGGCGTGTGCTTGATCTCCGCATCAACATCTTCGAAGAGCTCAGCAACGAGACATATCCGTTTCAGGATGAACTGAAGCAGGCATTGTTCGAAACAATACGGCTGGCCTATTCTTATGACCGAGAGTATGCACTGGAGATGCTCAATCGCCATCTACCAAAGTCATTCTCACCAAACCGGAACAGTGTCTATGCACTTGCGTACAGTCTCTTTGGAATCGATGGCGCGGAACGTCTCTCTAAGCTCGGTCAGCGCCTTCGCGGCGCGGCGTAAAACGGGTTTATTCGACGCGTATAGAACCACACTGGCGGCAACCACTGGATGTTTCTACACCCACTAAATTTACCTGTTTTCGCAACAATTTTAGTTCGGTAAACCTAACATCACAACACCGACAAAGAGCACCCTTTGGTGTCTTAAAGGTGTTTATTTAGTCCTTATAAATGTTACATAAACTCTAGTTGACTTAATATTTCTGTGATGGCAAAGTGTGTGTATTTTGACACAGTCCTGAGGTATTACCGTGATTGGATATTCATGTCCCAAGTTCAATCACTATCAGGATGTTGAAATGAAATCTTTCCCATTACAGGTGGGTGGGCTCAAGCCGTTTGTAGATGCGTTACCAATCCCCAGCAGACTCGGCGAAACACCAATGGCAAGCATCCCGGCATTGCCAGCGCGCTACTTCACTTACGGAACGCCGAAGTGCTATACGCTTAGGGAACACGAGGCGTACCACCAGTTCCACAGAGACCTTCCTCCGACCCTGATGTGGACCTACAACGGCACCTTCCCGGGTCCCATTATCGTGCACCGCCTCGGAACACCCGCAGCCTTCCGCCGCATTAACGACCTGAACCCAAACTACCGCGGCTTTGGCATCGTCGAAACTGTCCTCCACAACCACGGTGGCTGGCAGAGCCCGGATGACGATGGCTGGCCGATGGACTTCATTCACCCAGGTGAGGAGCGGATGTACCTCATCCCAAATCAAGTCCCCGACAATGACCGCTCGCACTGGGCATCCACAGTCTGGTACCACGACCACGTCGCCGATCACACCGCTGGAAATGTCTATCATGGCCTCGCAGGGATGGTGAATCAGTTCGATGATGTCGATTCTGATAACGAAAACGACACCAACCCGCTGGCGCTTCGCCTCCCGAGTGGTGCATATGACATTCCTTTAGTCCTTGGGGATTACATCCTGAACCGGGATGGCTCGCTGTACTTTGACCAAATGGAAGATGCCGGCCAAGTCGGAAATCTCTTCTGTGTGAATGGCAAAGTCCAGCCATTTCTGAATGTTGCCCGTCGTAAGTTCCGCTTCCGCGTGCTATGTGCATCCCAGGCACGCCACTTCCGCATTAAGCTGAGCAATGGTGCGCCATTCCATGTCATCGCATCGGATGGCGGACTCCTCGAAGCGCCCGTCGAAGTAACAAACCTCTACATCGTCCCAGGTGAGCGCTACGAAATCATTGTTGACTTCAGTAAATTCCCACTTGGCACGCAGGTCGCCCTCATCAACGATGTCGACCAAAAGGATGGCAATAAACCAGCAAGTGTTGGACGTGTTGCAATCCCGATGATGCTCTTTGTCATCAACCGGGATGCTCCTGATCCAAGCCAGTTGCCAGCAAAGCTGCAGACGATCACGCCACCAGACCTTTCCAAGGTCGTCGCTACACGGACGCTCAAGTTCCACCGCAGCAAAGGCGCGTGGATGATAAATGACCGCTTCTGGAACCCGGATGTGCCTTTATTCCGCTGCCGACTAGGTACTGCGGAGCGCTGGATTGTCACAAATGGCTCTGGTGGTTGGGATCACCCATTCCATGTCCACGTCGAGAACTATCAGGTGCTGAAGCGGAATGGACGGGCTCCATCGGTGGTCGAACGTGGCCGAAAGGATATCGTCAACCTCGCGGGTGGCGATACGGTTGAAATTTTCATCCAGTTCCACCGCTACGCAGGTCGTTATACGGTCCACTGTCACAATGTGGGACACGAGGACTTGGCGATGATGGGTTGGGTTGATGTTCAGCCCTGACGATAAGCCTCCCGTGATTAGCCCGGAGCTGCAGCATCTTGCAGCTCCGACCCCTATGAATGACCGCGAACCGGTCATCGACCGCCTAGTTGATATCGCCCTGCAGACACACCTTGGCCCCACCCGGATGAGCAAGCTCATCGGGGATAAGGGCATCATCGTGCAGCTCTTCTACACGCGTTGTACGGGCGTTTGTCCAGGCACGACGGCGATGTTGAAGACGGTTGCGCACCAGCTTGGTCAACGTATCGGGAAAGACATTATCATCCTGTCCCTGTCGCTTGACGCAGACCGGGATGGATTGAGCGATATCAAGCGTTACGCAGCGATGCATCGTTTGCCAAAGGGTTGGTACGCGGCGACTTGCTCGAAGGGTGACCTCGCATTGCTCCTGAAGCAGCTGCGCTTAGCCGTGACGCCATCCAAAGGCCGCGATGGGACCATCAAGCACGCCAGCCAGCTTGTCTACGGCTCCAATGTTAGTGGCCGCTGGCGGATGATTAATGCTGAGCTTCCAAAACCAGAGCTGATCCGGGACATGGTGGAGATGACAGTGGATGGACTCAAGTACAAAAAGCGGCGCTAGTCGCTCATTCGAGTCTGTGTGCAACGAAAATAAGAATCCCCCACCCGAACAACATCCGGTGGGGGATTTTCTTAACGAACGACGTTTATCCATCCCATCATCGCCAAATCCTCATGAACAAGATTGTGTGTGCATTCACTGTGTACATATGAATCTGAAAGATGGTTCAAGGCAGACTTGCAGTGCTCGCTGCGAACAAAAATCAATATCCCCCACCCGAACAACAGCTGGTGGGGGATTTTCTTAACGAACGACGTTTATCCATCCCATCATCGCCAAATCCTCATGACCAAGGTTATGACAATGCACCGTGTACTGACCGGTGATTTTATGAATCTGAAAGATGGTTCAAGGCAGACTTGCAGTGCTCGCAGCGAACCAAAATGAGATTCCCCCACCCGAACACCAGCAGGTGAGGAGATGTTCTTAACGAACGACGTTTATCCATCCCATCATCGCCAAATCCTCGTGACCAAGGTTATGACAATGCACCGTGTAACGCCCTACATACTTGTGAAATTCAACAAAGATTTCCGCTTCCTGCCCGCCTGGGAGGTTAAGGACATCCTTTCGCCCACGTTCATGGACCGGTGGTATGCGACCATTTCGGGAGAGGACTCGGAAATTTTCTACGTGTAAGTGAAACGGATGATGCCATCCTCCACCGCCGACCGCAATTGTCCAACGCTCTGCAGTATTTAGTTTGC
>CAIRTT010000362.1 GCA_903881535.1 uncultured Armatimonadota bacterium | reverse complement strand
GTTGATCTGTACGACTACAAGCCGATGCTTGAGCAGCGACGGGGTCAGGCGTTTGATCCCGGCGGGAAGCTTGAGCTCTTTCAAAGCCAGCCCGGTGTTGTGATGCCATCCGCATGGGGGTTTGATCGTGCTGGGCAGTCTGGGCGCTGGATTTCAAAAATACTTCCGCATCTGTCGCAATGCGTGGATGACATGGCATTTGTCTACAGCATGACATCCAAGTCCAATGTCCACGGGCCCGCGACGTTTTTGCAGACAACTGGCTTTGTTCAGCCTGGTTTTCCATCGATGGGAGCGTGGATAGCGCACGGCCTTGGTAGCCTCACTGACAACCTTCCGGTGTTTGTCGCACTCCCTGATTCCCGTGGCGTTCCACCAAATGGTCCGGCCAACTGGGGATCTGGCTTTTTGCCTGCGGCCACACAAGGCGTTGTCCTCCGCCCAGGCAGCAAGACCGCAATTCGGGACCTACAGCCACCATCCGAGGGTTCATCTCCAGCGGCCGAAGCGGCCCGAAAGCGCTTCTTAACGGACATCAACAGAATAGATACACGGGCAAATGGTTCGGATGATGCCCTCTTAGCTCGCATAAAAAGCCATCAGCTTGCCGCAAATCTCCAGCTTTCCGCCCCAGAGGCCATGGATATTTCCAAGGAGAGTGGGGCGACACGCCAGCTTTATGGCATTGGTAACGCTCAGACAAATGACCTTGGTACACGTTGCCTCGTTGCCCGGCGGATGCTCGAGCGTGGCGTGCGCTTTGTCCAGATCTGGAGCGGAGCGGATAACGGCTTTCCGCGCCGGAACTGGGATTCCCATGAAGACTTACGCAAGGACCATGCAGACATGGCGACAGAGCTGGACAGGCCAGTCGCTGGACTTCTCCGTGATCTGAAGAGCCGCGGACTCCTCGATGACACCATCGTTCTCTGTACCAGTGAGTTTGGCCGGATGCCCTGCAGTCAAGGTGGAAAAGGGCGTGACCATAACCCTGAAGCCTTTACAACCTGGCTCGCTGGCGGTGGAATCAAGGGCGGTACGCAAATCGGTACAACCGATGAATGGGGCTATAGGGTCGCAGAAAATCCCGTTACAGGTTACGATGTGCACGCAACGGTCCTTGCATTACTTGGTGTTGACCATACATCGCTGACATTTCGGCATAATGGCGTCAACCGTCGCCTCACGGATGTCCATGGGCATGTTTTGAAGCAGCTGATAAAGCAAGTGTGAGTATCTGTCCGTTAACTCGATTGGAATGGAAACAATCTGAATGGCGCCAACGTTGGTAGTGATGGCAGCGGGAATGGGAAGCCGCTTCGGAGGGACGAAGCAGCTTGCTGGCGTAGGGCCAAACGGCGAAACGATTCTGGATTATTCGGTCCACGATGCCATTTCTGCAGGTTTTGGCAAAGTTGTCTTTGTCATTCGTAAGGCATTTGCCGATGCCTTTGAGCACGGGATTGGTGCACGCTATCGCCACCTAATCGAAGTCGCATACGTCTATCAGGAGCTTGACAATTTGCCCGCAGGGTGCACTCCAGATCCCGACCGGACGAAGCCATGGGGCACAGCACACGCTGTCTGGTGCGCACGCCCTGAAGTTACCAGCCCATTTGCGGTGATCAACGCCGATGATTTTTATGGCCGGGATGCATTTGCACAAATGGCTGATTACCTACTGGCGGTAGGAACGCAAGCTGGCACGTATGCGATGGTCGCTTTCGAAGTGGAAGGCACACTAAGCCCGTATGGTTCCGTCTCCCGGGGAGTTTGTAAGGTGGATGACTGCGGTAACCTCATCGAAGTTACAGAGCATACGGCTTTGACTCGCTCCGATGAAGGAGTTGTGTCAACATTTGCAGATGCTTCTAAAGAACGACTACCTTTTGACACTTTGGTTTCGATGAACTTTTGGGGCTTTACGCCTGACTTCCTACAGCACGCCGAAGCCTTTTTCCTGCAGTTTTATTCGGCGAATCATGCATCCTCGAAAGCCGAGTGCTACCTGCCATCTGCGGTAACGCACCTCATGCAGTTAGGAGCAGCTACCGTTAAAGTTCTGGGTACATCCGGCAGGTGGTTTGGACTGACCTATCCAGAAGATCGGGATGCTGTTGTTGATGCGCTAGCTTCGTACACAACTCAAGGTGTCTATCCATCCCCGTTGGTAGGCGAGGCCCGTCATGATTGATGCACGTTTTCAGCAGGAGCTGTGTGCCCAATATCCCGAGTGTGGACGCTGTGTAAGCGTTGAGGTGCTCGCAGGGGGACACATCAACGACACCTACCTGGCGCGCTACGATGTGAGCGGTGGTGTTCGAAGCCTTGTCCATCAACGTATCAACCACAACGTGTTCAGGAATATTCCATACGTGATGGAAAATGTTGTGCGCGTGACCGAGCACGCACGCGTATGGTTTTCTAAGAATGGCGTGGTAGATGTTGAGCGCCGCGTTCAAACTGTCTATCCAACCCGGGATGGCAACTATTACTGGCAGGATTCGACCGGAAACTACTGGCGTACGCAGGATTACATCGCCAATGCATACTCGCGCGTAATTCCTGAATCCAGTGATGATGCATACGAGGCCGCCTTCGCATTTGGGATGTTCCAGCGCGTTGTAGCAGACCTCGACAAACCGCGACTCCACGAAACTATCCCAGGCTTTCATCACACTCCTCAGCGCTTCTCAGCCTTTGAAGCTGCTGTAGATGGCGATAAGTGTGATCGCCTTCGTGGATGCCAGTCTGAAGTTGACTGGTTGATGGAGCAGAAACCCTGGCATGCATTGGTACAACAGGCCTGGGATGCCGGTGTGCTTCCTGAGCGTGTCGTGCACAACGATGCCAAGGTTGCAAATGTCCTTTTTGATTGCGACACTGCCGAAGGGCTTGCTGTCATCGATCTGGACACCGTAATGCCAGGACTTTCCATCCATGATTTTGGTGACCTCGTTCGCTCGACTACGTGTACTGCCGCCGAAGATGAGATGGATCTTACGAAAGTAAGTGTCGATGTTGACTTGTTCTCTGCGCTCGCGGCAGGATTCATAAATGGCGCTGGGGCTTTGTTAACATCCGAGGAACGCTCAATGCTCCTTAGCGGGGCTAAGACAATCATCTTGGAGCAGGCAACCCGGTTTTTGAAAGACCACTTGGAAGGCGACACCTACTTCCGTGTCTACCGGCCAAATCAAAACCTCGATCGTGCACGGACACAGATACAGCTCCTCAAAAGCATCCAACAAAATGACCTGATGCTCAGTCTCATCATCAACGATGTTCAGCAAGGATCCACTTCGTAATGCGTCCTAAAGTCCTCATCACGGGTGGATCCGGCTTTATTGGCTCACATATCGCGTCGCTTGCATCTAAGCATGCAGATGTGCGGATACTGGACAACTTCAGGTCCGGATTTCGCGAGAATCTCCGTGACATTACACATGAGCTGGTTGAGGGTTCGATTGAAGACATTGATGTTCTGAACGCCGTGATGTCGGGTGTTGACTATGTCTTTCACCTTGCCGCGATGATTTCCGTACCGGAGTCGATGCTCAAGCCTGCAGAGTGCGTTGCTGTCAATACCGTCGGGACATTGAATGTCCTTGAAGCCGCAGCACAGGCAGGCGTTAAGAAGCTGGTTCTGTCGTCCACTGCGGCCATTTACGGGGATGAACCTACGCTCCCAAAGGTGGAGTCATTGCCTCCTTGCCCGAAAAGTCCCTATGCTGTCACGAAGCTAGATGGCGAGTACTACTGCGCGATGTACACGGCGATGGGGCGGTTGGAGACTGCCTGCCTTCGCTACTTTAATGTCTTTGGCCCCCGGCAGAATCCCAAGAGTGCCTATGCCGCTGCCGTTCCGATTTTTCTCAGCCGTGCACTGCGCGGAGAAGATATCACTATCTTTGGCGATGGCGGTCAGACCCGGGACTTTGTGCATGTTTCAGATATTGCTGGTGCAAACTGGCACGCCGCGACAACCGCTAACATGACGGGTGTCTATAACGTGGCATGCGGGAAGAGCCTTAGTATTCGTGAGCTGGCTGAGCAGATTATTTCAACGACAGCATCGCGGTCGAAAATTGACTTTAAACCAGAACGCCTTGGGGATATCCGTCATTCGATTGCAGATGTCTCTCGCCTCACCGCCGCTGGCTACGTGTGTAATAGTGACTTTGATCAGCTGCTGGCATCGACTGCGGAATCCTATAACAAAACAACCTAAGGTATGAATCTCTAAACCATGAAACGAC
>CAIRTT010000361.1 GCA_903881535.1 uncultured Armatimonadota bacterium | reverse complement strand
GGTGTCTCTAAAACAATCGTTACAGGCCCAGTTTGCTTTGTTCTGAGGAATGGTGAAAATGTCCGCCAGGCATGCTTGGATGATTTTCCATCGTGTGTATCTCTGCCACGGATGGCATTGATGTAGTACGAACGTCCCGCGGCAAGTACTGGTGTGTTCAACGTCCGCCAGCAGCTGGAGGCATCGATGTAGATGCCCTTGCTGAGAAGTTGACTTTCGCCGTAGTTTCGTTTCCATTGCCGATTGTCGTGATAACTTCCTTACGCTCCTCTGGCGTAAGAGCATCCCAAGAGCCTTTTGACTTCTCCAAAAGCTGGTCTATACGCTTCTCAGCAGGTGGCAAGCCGACTTTCTGTTCGGGATTTGGGTTACACCCCGTTGCCAAAATGGTGCCAAGCGCAAACGCAGGCAGCAAGCATTTCAGTCTCATGTTTAAGAGCCTTCCTGTAGGAGGTCGGGGTGCCTCAATCCATTGCTATTGAAGCACCCCGTTTGGGGAGGGTTAGTCGAGGAGATCGAAGTAACGGTCGATGGGGGTATTCGTTGTGACGAAGCTGCCATCGGCTGTCCAGCGATGCGAAATCTGTTCAGTACGCTTTACCGTGACGTGGCCATCCGCCCAGCAGACACTGCCAAATGCATTGTGTCGACCATACGGCAACCCCATCCAGGCGTTGGCGCCATTGTAGGCACGTGCTAGTGGAGTCATGATGCCACTCCATGTTGGCAGGCGTCCACCAGGGCCATCCGTCCTGCCAGTCTCAGCAAACATGACGGTTTCCGCCGGGGCAGAAACTGATGCCATCGACCGGCCCGGTTGTGACCATGCCCAGTAGCCCCAGGTATTTGGATCCATCCACTGAGGAACAAATCCCCACTGTGAATCGATATCGGTCAGATACAACCAGTTGTAGCCGACGGTGTAATAGAGGTCGGAGTTCGCATCAATTTTTGCACTTGGGCAGGTCCAGACACCATCCCCTGGCCAGAGGTTTCCACCTGCGGTGTTTAGGTTTTTCTTTCCATTTTTGATGTACGGATCGAGCATATTGGCAATCGTGAAGCGGGCATCGGAGTTCTCAAGCATCACGAGATTTTCATCGTAGTCCTGGGAGTACATCATGGATGCCAGCCCGAGCTGCTTGAGGTTACTGATACAGGTTGCCTGGCGTGCCTTTTCGCGGGCTTGTGCAAAGACTGGAAAGAGGATTGCTGCGAGGATTGCGATGATAGCGATGACTACTAGGAGTTCTATAAGTGTGAATGCCGATTTCTTCATTGAAATAAACCTTTCATTTTGTGTTTGCCGAGGAGTGATTAAGTTTTAGGGGATGTTGACGTTGATGAACGTAGTGTGAGAGATACAGGCAGACAGTGTTGCCGGGTAGTTGGTTGTCGATCTTCGATGATGTTGACCAGCAGCTCAACGGCCAGTGAACCCATTTCCTGAATGGGCATTCTGATGGTCGTCAGCGGCGGCTGGAGGGATGCACTGAAGGGTGTGTCATCAAAACCAACGATGGACACTTCATCCGGGACAGATATGCCGAGTTCAGATAGTGCCTGTAATGCACCCGCCGCGCACAGGTCGTTACAGGCAAACACTGCGGTTGGAGCGCTCTGCGGATTGCCTGAAAATGTCATCATCGCCGACTGATATCCGGGCTCGCGAAGAAAGCCACTTGGGACTTCAATGTGGTCTGATTCAGGAATCCCTGCATCGTGCATCGCTGCGCGATATCCCTCAAGCCTTGCCGCTGTCGTACTTACATCCGGGTTGCCGACAAAGTGTGCAATCCTCCGATGGCCAAGATCAATGAGGTGCTTTGTGGCCATGTAGCCGCCCGTGTAGTCATCACAGTTGACTGAGCAAGCATTCTCATCAATGTCGCGAATCACGGAAACATATGGGATCGAACGCTTATCACAGTGCGAGAAGACATCACTGTTGACCGGGGGTACCACGAGGAGGATGCCATCCACTCGGGAGTCGATGGCTACTTTGGATGACTCGGTAACGCTTCCACTCGTCGCGGTGTAGAGCATCAGGTTGTAATGCTTTTGCATTAACGATGTCACTATGCTGGCGAGCAATGTGGCACAGAACGGGTTCTGGTCTACGAAGGCATCGGCGTAGGGCAACATCAGCCCGATGACTCCCGTTTTGCCTGTGACCAAACTCTTGGCGATTGGGTTGTAGGCATAACCCAGCTCGGATGCTGCGGACAAAATACGGTGGCGTGCAATGTCACCCACTCGGGTATTCGATTTGTTCCCCGGGTTCAGTGTTGCGGATGCCGCAGCGATCGATGTACCTGCGTGCTTTGCTACATCTTTGAGTGTTATTGCCATTAAAGTAGAATCGTAATTGATGAAACGTTTCATCAGAATGTTACCATTGCCGCTTGTGCGTGTCAATCGACAGCTTTACGGGGATTGTCATGCACGTCTCGGGTCCGGTTGTGGGTGACGATTACAGCGTAGAATCAACCATGCGCATCCCTCATCCAAAAGGCTATCTTTGCCCACGTGCAGCTATCGCACCGAACATCAATGGCGACCTCTCCAAGGAATTCTGGAGAAACGCACCGTGGTCGGATGACTTTGGCGACATCGAAGGGGATGTCAAGCCACGCCCAACCTGGCGCACGCGTATGAAGATGCTCTGGGATGACAACAACCTTTACATTGGGGCAGAGCTGACCGAGCCGAATGTCTGGGCGACGATTACGCAGCACGATGCCGTCATCTTTCAGGACAATGACTTTGAGGTCTTTATCGACCCGGATGGCGATAACCACGAGTATTACGAGCTTGAGCTGAATGCGCTGAATACGACTTGGGATCTGCGGTTGGTCAAGCCCTACCGGGATGGCGGTCCGGCGCTGAATGAGTGGGAAATCGAAGGGATGCAGACCGCTGTCAAGGTGGATGGTGTGCTCAATGATGCCTCTGTTACGGATAGAGGCTGGACGGTTGAGATTGCGCTGCCATGGAAAGCGCTTGGAGAGTATGCCAAGGTGGCATCCCCGCCGAGCCCTGGAGATAAGTGGCGTATCAACTTCTCACGCGTCGAGTGGGATGTCACGACACAAGGAAAAGTGACGACCAAGGTCCCAAACCGTCCTGAGCACAACTGGGTCTGGAGCCCGCAGCATGCCGTTGATATGCATCGCCCTGAGCTCTGGGGTTACGTTGAGTTTTCAAGCAGCCCGCGGCCGCGCAACCGAAAGGTTGTGGACCGCGACTGGGAGACGAAGTGCCTCCTCATGGATGTCTACCATGCGCAGAAGAAGCATATGGGGGAGAAGAAGCGCTGGGCGAAATCGCTCGGGGAGCTAGGTATCCGTGCACGGGGCTTGCGTTTACAAAGTAAGCCAACGGGTGGCTGGAGCGCTTCCAAGTCTGGCTGGCGCGTGCATGAAGATAGTTTGATGGAGCGGGAAAGTATTTAGTATTTCTGCGTAGGGGCGGACCGCCATGCCGGCCCGCACATTTAGGCGTCCTAGTTATGGATATCGCTCGTGCGGTAGATGCCTCGCGGGCGTGCCGAAGTCGCCGGTGTTCACCATCAGCGTTCCTAATGGTAACTACACTTTCGTCTCCCGGCACTTCCGCTCGACATTCCACCGCCCATCGCGTTGTCACGCTTACGGCTAACTGGTCGGTGATCGATGAGCTAAAATTTCCGCGTAGGGGCGGACCGTAACACAGATAATTCCTAATTCACCAAATCCTAGTCGATAACCAGCCCACCACAACAACGCCTTGTGCTACATTGTTAAGCGGTTTCCCGATGAGACAATTCCAGCGCCTGCTCCGCTATCTTTACCCTTACCGCGTCCGCGTTATCATCTCCATCTTCCTGATGTTTGCGGTGACGCTATCCGCAATCCCGATGCCCTTGTTCCAAAAACAAGTGCTGGATGTCGCCATCCCAAATCGCGACATCAAAATGCTGTGGTGGATTTTCTTTGGCGTCATCGGACTTTACGGCTTCCGCGCCGTTGTCTCCTACCTGTTGAACTACCTCATTTCGTGGCTTGGACAACGCATCGTCTTTGATCTCAGGTTCCAGTCCTACCGCCATCTCCAACGCCTCTCCCTCGCGTACTACGATGGACAACAACCTGGCAAAATTATGTCCCGGTTGACATCCGACATCGATGTCATCCAATACACATTGACATCCGGGTTTGTCCTGCTCATCACCGATATCGCGACCCTTTTTGTTGTCACCGCGTGGCTGTTCGCAATCGAGTGGCGCCTGGCTGTCGCCGCCGTCGGTATCCTCCCTGTCTACGTGCTGTGCTACAAGCTGCTGCTGAAACACATCCGCGAAATCAGCATCTCTCTTCGCGAGAAGTGGGAAGCGATGATTGGTGGGCTCACGGAGAAGATCTATGGCATCGCGGTTGTAAAAGCATTCGCGATGGAAGCATGGGAAATTGAGCGCTTTCGGAAAACCGAGACAGAACGCTTCATTATCTCGATGAACCAGAGCAACCTCAACCGCTATCTTGAGGTTGCCAGCCGCTTAATTCGCGCCATCGGGACCTGCGCCATTTTGTGGTACGGGGGCAAAATGGTCGGGCGCGAGATCAAGCCCGGCGAGCTCCTCGCGTTTTACTCCTACCTCAGCTACCTCTATGACCCCGCAGCACGCGTCGTCGACTTCAATGTCCAGCTACAATGGGCATCCGCGGCCATCGACCGCGTCTTTGAAACCCTCGATACGCAACCGGAGATCATCGATTCCCCGGATGCTATTTTGTTGCCATCTGTGATCGGAAAAGTCGAATTCGACCATGTGTCCTTTGGCTATGATCCCGATAATCCCGTGCTGCACAACATCCACTTTAGTGTTCAGCCTGGGGAAATCATCGCGATTGTCGGGCCATCCGGAGCCGGGAAGACCACGCTCGTCAACCTGCTGGCGCGCTTTTATGATGTGCAAAAGGGGATGGTCCGTATTGATGGCCGGGATATCCGACGCGTGCGCCTCGACAGCATGCGCCGCCATATCGGGATGGTTTCACAGGAGACGCTGCTCTTCTCCGTGACGCTGAAAGAGAATATTCGCTACGGGCGCAAGGATGCGACGGATGCCGATGTCATCGCGGCGGCAAAAGCCGCGGATATGCACAGCTTTATCATTGAGCTTCCGGATGGCTATGAGACCAAGATCGGCGAGGATGGCATAAAACTCAGTGGTGGCCAAAAGCAGCGAATGGCTATCGCGCGCGCGATTCTGACTGACCCGCGGATTCTCATTTTGGATGATGCGACATCTGCGCTGGACTCGCACACCGAGGCGAATATTCAAGCCGCGCTTTCAGACCTGATGAAGGGGCGTACGAACTTTGTCATCGCGCACCGCTTGTCGACGGTGATTGGGGCGGACAGAATTCTAGTCATCGATGCGGGTCGTATCTTCGATTATGGCACGCACGCGGAGCTCGTTCAGCGCCCCGGGGTGTATCAAGACCTCTACAACGAGCAGTTTAAGACGGTGGCAGACCTCACGGATGACGAAAAAGCCCGGTTGCTCGCTACCGCGGATGCGTAAGTTACACACTCGCGATAACGCCTGACCGGGCGTAACTTAGACGAACTTACGGAAGCTGCGGAAGCCTCCCAGGTGTGTGCATGATGCCCGCGGCATCGAGCTGTTTCTCAAGCTTTGGCAGCTGCTCCAGCGCCGTGACGCGCAGCTTTGGCAAGATGGCCGTCAGCTCTTTAACTGTTGGTTAGCAACACGAAAAAGCCCGGTTGCTCGCCACCGCGGATGCGTAAGACACACATTCGCGATAACGCCTGACCGGGCATCTAGATAGTCAACCCAACCTACGGAAGCTGTGGAAGCCTTCCCGGCGTGTGCATAATGCCCGCGGCATCGAGCTGCTTCTCAAGCTTTGGTAGCTGTTCAAGCGCAACGGTACGCAGCTTTGGCAGAATGGCCGTCAGCTCTTCGATCCCGATATTCAGCGTCTCGATGCGTGTTTTGGTAGGCATTAAAGATGACCCAAGCAGCGCAAATGCACCATCCTGGATACGACGCACCGTGGTCATTGGAGATGGCTCGACGAGGACACTCGAAATGTCATCCCCACGCAGTGAGAACGCAATGTCTTCCAGAGCCTTCTCGAGTGTCGCCGCTTCCTTGCGAAGGGCATCCGTAGCGGTCGGGCTCTGCTCCAGCGCACTGCGAATCGCGCCAATCCGACCCTGCGCGTTGTCGAGGACCTCGAGGGTTGCCGTCAGCGACTTCTGCACACGGGTGACTTTTTCTCGCAGAGTCTGAATCGTGGCGCGCTCGGTTGCGGTCAGCTTCTCCTCACCCTCAAGCGCAACCTTGAATGCGACCGGCTTTACGAGTTCTGTTTCCACACCAGCGATCCGCTTAGACAGTGCAACCTTGTATTCGCCTGGCATCACCACAAAACCACCGCCGCCGCCGCCACGCCCCCCGCGTCCGCCACGACCACCCGCCGCCGGCGCGCTTGATTGCAGGCCAACAGCTGTCCCCGGCATGCGGAGATCCCAGGAGATACGGCGAAGCCCGGTGGACATCGGCTGAATGAGACGCCGGACAATCCCACCCTTGCTGTCTGTAATCGTTGCAATCAACGATGCGCCTTCTTCATCCGCTTCGGCGCGCAGCTGATCAGCGGTCGGGAATGGAGGATTTTCACCCTTTTTACGAGCTTCCGCCTCGGCTTCCTCACGCTTTTGCTTCAGCAACTTGAAGCCATTCTCCTTGATCCAGACCAGGAAGTTTGCC
>CAIRTT010000360.1 GCA_903881535.1 uncultured Armatimonadota bacterium | reverse complement strand
CTTTCCAACCTGCGTACGGACAACGGTGAGGGCTTGTTGGAGCTGACCGGTGGCCGACAAGGCGATGGCAAAGCGGATCGCAGCTTCGGGGTCTGACCCGCGAGCGGTCTCGTACAGCAGCTTCAATGGCGGGATGGCATCCACCGGTTTTTGCTGCGCGAGGAGCGCGGCCCCTAATGCAAGTAACGCGGGCCTGTGGTTCGGGGCAATGCGGAGAGCCGCTCGGGCATCTTGAATGGCATCGGCAAAACGGTTCGCCTTCAGCGCAATCAAGGCCGCCTGTCCGGGGAATTCCGGCTGGTCTGGTTCGAGCACAGATGCTTTCCGAAGCGCATTGATTGCATCTTGGATGCGCCCAAGTTGGACATAAACCAATCCAATATTGGCCTGCGCGGCAACATTTTTAGGTTCCTTTGCCAGCACGCTCAGATAGAGACGCTCTGCGCGCTTGAAATCACGCTGCTTGGTTGCATCGATTGCAAGGCGAATGGTGGTCAGCGATGTCGCACTTGCCTGCGCCTTTGGACGCAGTGATGCTGGCGGTTGGACGACAGCACCAAAATTTACAGCAGTGGCCGCAATCAGCACGGAAAGGACGGATGGCATACTTGCATTACACCGCAAGCGCATCCATCCTGTAAATGTCACCACCAATGCACGTATCAAACGGAGCGAGTAAACTTTCAGCATGCAAAATGCCGAATTAGTCCTCCCATGGATGTCAGATGCAGCGATTCCAGGGTTGGTTGTCAAAGTCGTGGAGCCGGATGCAGGAGCAAATCCCGCACATCGCACCTATGTCTACCTGCATGGAGCGGGCGCCAATGAGGATGACCTACTCGGATTGGCACACTATATCGACCCTAATGCCAGACATATTGCCCTGCGCGCACCGATCAGCTACGGGGATGGCTGGTGCTGGTATCCGCTGAGCTGGGATGGCACTCGAATACAGGTTGATCAGACCGTTGCACCGCATTCGCGAGATCGTATTGCTCGCCAGCTGCTTGATGTCCTTACAGCTCTTGGAGTGGATCGCGATCGCGTAACGATTATTGGATTCAGCCAAGGTGCGGCGATGGCCTTGGTCACAGCGATGACGCATCCAGGACTTGCAAGTGAAATCGTCCTGCTCAGTGGTCTGCGGGTTCCGCTAATGCTGGATGAAATCCCGGCGGATGTAGCGCTTCCCCGAACACTCATACATCACGGCATCGAGGACAGTGTTGTGCCAATCAGCGAAGGACGTGCGCTGCGCGACTGGTGTCTGAAGCAACATCCTGAAAATGTCACGTATGGCGAATATCAAATTGGGCATACGATTACGCAAGAAACGCTCACCGATGTCATCGCGTGGCTGGCAGCACGTCCCGAGTGAATCCACGGGTGCTACATGTCGTCAGGCCAAGTGCTGGCGGCATTGTAAGTAGTCTTTGTACATTATTGACAAATAATGATGTTCAAGCAGAGGTGATAGCAAGTGCGGAAACCTGTACCCGTATTGCGTCACGTTGGTCTGGCACGTGTCATGTGCTCCCGAGTAACGCATTTTCCATCCGGCAGAGTCTGCTGACAGCAGTGCGCATCTCGCGCTTGGTGCGGGTATCAAAATCGAATGTCATCCATGGACACGGTATTTCTGTTCTACCCGCAATCGCGCTTGCCGGGATGCTGACCGGGCTTCCCGTCGTGTTGACGCTGCATAACATTTTTAAGGCATCCAAGGTTCAGAGTCTGGTTCTAAAGCTGCTTTGCAAGAATGTACACATTATTGCGGTCTCGGATGCGATTCTCAAATCTGCGGCAGCTCTCGGAGGCCTGTCAGGGCAGCGGATTTACAATGGCGTGATGCTACGGGATGAGGTTGTGTCGAAGGGGGATGCACTTAAAGCCCTTGGTTTGCCGCCTGATTCTACTTTGGTTGTGAGTGCGTCACGCCTGTCGCCTGAGAAAGGTATTAACGATTTAGCTGCCGTGGCAAAGCAAATTTGTGGGGACGTTATCATTGTTGGTGATGGTCCTGAACGCCAAGCCCTCTCCAAATGTGACGGCATAAAGCTCGTTGGTTATCTTGATGACCCTTGGTTGTGGCTTTGCGCGGCGGATGTCGTCGTCATCCCATCCCTGACCGAAGGCCTTGGCTTGTCGGCTATCGAAGCGCTATCCGCTGGCTGTCCAGTCGTTGCAACGAATGTCGGTGGTCTCCCGGAAGTCGTGTCAGCCAGTCATTTAGGGAGCCTTGTTACCAAATCGGATCCGAATGCGCTTGCATCCGTAATCAATGGATGGCTTAGCAAAGGGCGGGGCTCCCACGAAGATGAGGAAGCCCGGCGTGCCTATGTTTCCCAGAAATTTTCTGTTACCGAAATGTTGTCACTAACGACCGCGCTCTACTCCAGAATACTCAGGCGATAAGTGAAGTTGAAGTGGCTTCTTCCAGCGGTTGCATTCCTGCTTTGTACGATGGCTGGCCTTAGAACTAGGCAATACAACCAGCCACATATCGGCAGTACATTCCCAGTATCGTCCAAAGTTGTCCTGAACTTGGTCGAAGGTGCGTCACAATCGAAGCCATCACGCCTTGAGCAGACCGGAGTCTTCCTGATGTCTGCTAATGCCGCCCGGTGGGCACTCAAAAGTCTTCAGCAACGCCTCAAAGAAGAGCTTAAGTACGGCGGGCGCATCCGCTGTGATGACGAAACCGCGTGTATGTGGCTGGGAAGCACATTGGAAACCGCTGGTCCAGCTGATGCGGACATCATCGTTACGACCGTAGAGGCTTGGCCAGGTGAAGAAGCCTCGGGGGCTCAGGATGATTCGATAGACCAGACCCTCAGCATTCACCTCCCCAAAAACGTACCCAGCAAGGAGCGGTTAATCGCTGGATGCATCTATGTTGGAGACCAGCCGATCAGTGTGACATCGCTGAGCACACGTCGGGACCACATCCTTGCATCGAATGATCTGGAGGCAATAGTCCTTGCTCCACTGACTAAAAAGTCATCGCAAGTCCGTCAAATTTCAGGACAAATGGGCCGAAGCGCTGATCAGGTTGCAACCGACATCGAGTATTCCGATGGACTATTTGTTGTACAGACTGTCTTGAAGTATGGCGCCTTGGCAAGCATAACGTTGATGCTATTTGGTCGGTTTATGCTCGCCCGCCTTTTGATTACGTGTATTAGCTTCGTGATGATCACTGCTGCGTCATCTATTTTTGTTCTGGCTGCGGTGCCTGACTTCCGCGGCCTATTGCTCGCCGGTGTTATCGGTGCGGTGTTCAGTTTTGTGGTGTGGCGCTGTCATGGGAAGAGTGAGATGAACGTTCTTCTCGGGTGTCTACTCGGGGATGTGATCGCAGGGGGCTACCTCGGCTCATTTGCCGGTTTGGGAGCCAATCCAGTTATTGGAGCCCGCTATTACGGTATGGGGAATGAGCTGTCAGCGTTACTGTTTGGTGCGTTGATTTACCTACGACCGAATAAACCACTTGTCAGTGTCGTCAGTGTTGGGTGTGTTGCACTTCTCATTGGACATCCTACTCTCGGTGCAAACGGCGGCGACATGATCGCCGTCCTCATCGGATTAGTTGTATATACGGTACTCAAAGGCGGTCGGAAGGCACGTCTAATGGCAGTTGTCATCACGCTGGCCATGGCATGCTTGGTTGTCTGGGATGCCTACTTTGCACCTGAATCGATGCAGTCTCATCTTGGGCGCTTTGTAGGGGCAAAGGGAACGGGTCTGGCTGAGCTGGTTTCTAGCAAGCTGATGGCTCACTTCCGATTGATGACAACATCTGCGTGGGGGTGCAGCGCACTCTTAAGCCTCCTATGGTGGAGCTTACGTTTGAAAACAGCTGGTCGTACGCTGAACCTGTCTACCGCGATAGGACTTTGTCTTTTCGTGTTCAATGACAGCGGCCCAGTGTCTCTGACGCTCTTTACGCTGGCTTCGATGTTAGTTGAAGGGCCAATCATCCCGGCCGATTGGTGGCCTAGAACGGTTAGACCTCGGAGCGATACG
>CAIRTT010000359.1 GCA_903881535.1 uncultured Armatimonadota bacterium | reverse complement strand
CACTATAATGCAAATTACGACTATATGAGTGGTGTGCAGTCAATTTACTCACTTAATAATGGTCATTTACTAGGATTTGAATCTAGGTTTGATGGATCTAAGATTATAAGGCTTGATGAAAGTGGGATTCCTTTGTCTTCTACGTTCATTAATGAACGATTGATAACGGTTTCATCCGATTCTAAACATATAGTTGTCACAACTGGTAACCACAATGTTTATTGCTACGAGCTTGGCACGATGCGGAAATTGTGGATGTACTCCGGGTTACCAGATGCGCTAGGTTTTACTCAGAACAGCACTTATAACGGGCAGCCTGGCATTGCAATCAGGAATGAACAACTTCTTGTTACCGGCAAGGACTCCGGAACCGTGTTATCCAAACGAGATGGGGCATTTCGAGGTGTAATTGCTGATGGTGGTGGGTCGGGATACGACATCGTAAAAACTCCTCACGGCTACCTTTCACAAAATGGAAATACGTATTCGCTTCACTATGTTGATGACTTAGGTCAAGAGTATCAGTATCCGGAAATGTTTGATGCGATAGCTGCTGACGAAAACGGGTACTTCTATGCAGTCTCACGAACAGCGCTTGTGAAATTTAACGAGAAGTTACAAAAGGTAAGTGAGATTCCACTGTTAGGAACTGATATCAATCGTCCTGCGGCGTCGACTATGACATGTGTTGGGAATCGTGAATTGTGGATACTCAGATCCAATACAGATATTGAACGTTACAGCCTCGATGGCGTTTACTTGTCGTCGATAATTTTGGATCCATCGATTAGATCCTATTTAGGGTTTTCTTGGTGTCGCCTGAAATACTCTAAAGTTGGATACGTTCTATTATCGACTTATCCTGGACAAATTTATATACTCAATTCAGTAGGAAATGTCATTGAGCAATTCTATGTTTCGAACCTCGATAATGGGTTCGGACCAGGTGTAGACATCGATGATGATGGCACAATATTCATCGCAGGGCGTTACGGCATTCAGGTCTTGCCAGATTATTCCCAAGATAAGTTGCCACCAGTCACGGAAATCAGGACGACTCCAGGACTTCCAATCGATGCGTGGTTTGAGAGTGCGACCATTGTAAGTCTTACAGCGTCCGATGTTGCGCAGCACATTGGCATCAAAGAAATCCACTACACCATCGACTCCGGATCTGAGCAGGTTGTAGCTGGCGACACGGCAACCTTCACCGTATCGGACTCCGGCATTCACAACATCGCCTATTGGGCGGTCGACAATGCTGGCAATATCGAAGTGACCAAATATGCAACCATTCGCATCGATACCATTGCGCCTATCACAACTCTTACCCGAGCCGGTGGGAGCATCACGCTCTCCGCAACCGATACGCAATCAGGTGTCGCCAAGACGCGCTTTGCAATCAACGGCGGCGCTGCGCAAGACTATTCCCTTCCGATTTCGGATGCCATCCACACAATCACCTACTGGTCGGAAGATGTCGCTGGCAATGTCGAAGCAAGTCGCACCGAGCAGCTCAACCCAGGCATTCAGTCGGTTCAAGCATCTGCGACGCGGCTCGTCGGAGGGCTTGGTATTGTCGGAACCGTTACGCTGGATCAACCTGCGCCGGTCGGTGGAACAACCGTGACGCTGATCGCATCCAATACAGCCGTTTCGGTACCCGCATCCATTTTCATTCCGGAAGGGCAGACGACTGGGGAATTCGATATCGATGCCAGCCCCGTCGCACTCGCCACAAGCGTTGTCATCACGGCAAGCTGTTTTGGGACCGAACAGTCGACCATCATCACTATCGATGCGCCGACACCACACTCCGTAACACTTGCTCAGACATCCATTACGGGCGGAAGTGCTACAAGCGCGACGGTACTTATCTCGGGTCTCGCGCCAGCGGGAGGCTTACAGGTTCGCCTGGCTAGCTCCAGTCTCGCGATGTCGGTGCCATCTACAGTAACCATTCCTGCCGGACAGATGTCTGCGAGCATCAATGTTCAAACCAACATTGTCTCCGTGGACACGACCGCCATTCTCAGTGCGACGGCAAATGGAGTAAGGGCGAAAGTCACGCTTGGTATTCTCGGGCCACGGGTGCAGGCTCTGACACTCTCCCCTTCGACCATCGCATCGGCGGGGCAGGTCACGGGCACAGTGACACTCAATGTGGCAGCGCCGACGGGTGGGAAAGTTGTCACGCTGGCATCGGGAAATACGTCGCTTGCGACCGTTCCAGCCGCTGTGACCGTACCCGCTGGACAAACAGCTGCAACATTCACCGTGACCGCAGCAACAGTCGCCACAAACACCGTGGTTTCTCTTTCGGCGACGACGAATGGCAGCACGACATCGGCTAACCTGACGGTGACGCCTCCTCCGGCTGCTCTGTCAACCGTTACGCTCAATCCATCATCCATCTACGGAGCGGTGACAAGTACGGGAACCGTAACATTGACATCCGCTGCGCCGGCGGGTGGGGCAGTGGTCACACTTGCATCCAGTAACACAACCGCAGCAACTGTTCCTGTGAATGTGACCGTACCCGCGGGAGCGACATCCGCTACATTCACCATCTCGGGAAGGGCATTGACGACTGCGGCAACCACCACGATCACAACGACCTACAGTGGTGTTTCAAAGACGGAAGTTCTAACGGTGAATCCGGCGATTACGGTCTCTACGCTGACGCTGAATCCAACATCGGTGCGTGGGGGGACTAACTCTGTAGCAACGGTTACTCTGTCAGTTGCAGCGCCGGCAGGTGGCGTTGTGGTGACGATGTCCAGTGCGACGACGACGGTTGCAACGGTACCCGCCAGTGTGACGGTAGCGGCTGGCTCACGTACTGCAACGGTGACAATCACCACACGTACACAAACCGCTACGCGGACATCCGTGATCAGTGCCAGAGTCGGAACCACAACCGCAAGGACGGCGACGTTAACGGTTACACGCTAGCCTATAACGGTTAGCCAAAACACAAGTGGCACCCCTCGGGGTGCCACTTTTCGTATCAATGAGGCCTAACTCTAAATCCCAAACCGCTTCTCAATCCAGCGCCAGCCGGCTGTGTAGTGCTGGTCTGGGACGCCGTGGCCGTGCGTTGGGTAGATGTTGTATTCCCGATGGCCCCGGACACGGTTGAAGGCCGCAAAGCTCGTGGATGGCGGACAGACATAATCCTGAAGCCCAATCCCCATCTTAACTGGGCAGCGGATTCTGCCCGCAAGGTTCATCGTGTCAAAGTAACTCAGCGTCTTTAGCGTGCTCTGCCAGCTGCGATTGGATGCATCACAAATCCATGACTCCATCTCCGGCCAGTCGCTGAGCTTGAAGTAGCCATTCCAGTCGCACAGAAACGGGATGTCAGCGAGACACAGCGCCACATTCGATGAGAGCGCAGCCGTAGCAAATGCCAGCCCGCCACCCTGCGAGCCACCCCAAACCGCGATACGGGATGCATCCACGCTGCGGTACTGCGCCAGGAAATCCACGGCCCTAACACAGTCCATATAACATCCCTGATAGTAGTAGCCTTGCTTGTCATCCAGGCCGCGGATCCAAAAATCCTCCGGCTTCCCCTTGACCGTGTCTTGGCTATTCCCATGCCCACGCGGATTGAACGAAAAGACCACGCGGTCCGTGAACAATCCCAGTGGCTCCATGCTCCCTCCGTACCCCGGAACGCGTAACACCGCCGGATAGTGCCCGGGCTTAACCGGCTCCTCGAGCCAGCCGCGCACCGCCACACGGTCCAGACTACTAATGGTCACCTCAGAAAGCCTGATGCCCTTTGCCATTGAAATTTTCTTTATACGGACATCCATCGGAATGCGGCTCAGGGATATCAGCGATGACATCCAATAAGCAGCAAAGTCAGGCTGTTTGGTCAAAGGCTTCTGTATCTTCTCAGGCTCGCGGTACATACGGACCTTCCGCTCATCACCATTAACACGGCAGGTGACCTGTTGAAAACCCGGAACGGGAAGGTGGATATCGAGGTGCGCGCGGTAGTTAGATGTGCCATCCCTGGATGCCAGCTGCAAAACAGGAGCCACCGACGGCTGCTCGGTTGAAAGGAATGTCCAGAGCACTTCTGGTGGATAGTCGATGCCACTGATGGCCGCCACAATCCGGACCTTCCCGCCTGGACCCGCATTGCCGCTCTTTGGGGAAACGCTTAACCGTAGCTCCATGATCTCACCTCACTGTGATTCATTATCCGCCACTTGATGGTTTCGTATTCCAACCACTGTAAATGCGCGTGTGGTGGGTTTCTTCTTGATGTTCATCATCGAAATGAATCGTTTATCTATGATTAAAGTACGTTAAGGATTGCTTGAATGTCCTTAATTATCACATTTGTCGGTTTATGTTAAGGCTGTAGATAACATATTCGCTTTGTCATTAAGTTTTCGTTGTCTTATTTGTTCATTAACACAGTCTTTTTTCCACGAAGTAACCTGTGGTTGCTGATTTCCTATCCGATATCAGCATTCAGGAGAAGTCATGTCAAGAAGAT
>CAIRTT010000358.1 GCA_903881535.1 uncultured Armatimonadota bacterium | reverse complement strand
CTTCTCTCTCACATCTATCCACACCATGTCTATCCGGATAGCCGCTGGCGGACGGTTGTCGTAAGCAAATCCATCGACTGTGCGGCGGTGATGACGCTGCTAGACGCCATCCGGGAGCAGCGGAGTTTCCAGCGTCCCCTTGCCGACACCGATGCCATCGGCGATACGGTTTAGGTAGTTAAACGACGCACAGATCATAAGCGCTTGCAGGATGCCACGGTCATCCAGACCTTGCTCGCGAAGTGGATCAAGGTCCTCTGGGACAATCCGCGCTGGTGTTTTTGTCACCTTTTCGATGTACGTAAGAATCGCCAGTTCACGTGGAGACAACCCAGGCGCTGTGCGCCAGTCGCACCTAATAGCATCCGCAAACCCGCTATCAAAGGTCTCGACACGCAGAAACTCTGCGTGAGACACACTTCAGTAAAAGCAGCTATTGGCCGCACTTGTGACGGTTGCGATCAGCTCATGTTCGCGGCGTGTTAGGGGAAGGTCATCGGACATCATTTTCCCGATGCCCATAAACATATGCTGCATGATGTCAGGAAAAATCGAGTGACTAAGCACAATCGAGTCGGCGAGAATGGCCGGCGGGACATCCCCATCCGCTGAGCCATCCGAATAGCTAGCAGGAAATGCCTTGCGCGCTTCCATCGCAGCCGCCATCACCGCTGCGTCATCGCGTGGAGAAATGGTCTTAATCCAAGTCATGTACCGAGCATACCTGCATCCGGGAATGTAGTGGTAGTCAGAATCCCTGTTGTCACCCGCAGTGTATTCCCGTCACAGAGTCGCGTGGCAACGCGTAGAATCAGGTAGGAGCAAACCGATGCAGCGAACTGTCCTGATTGACTTAACAAAGCGTGGTGCGGCCCTTGAGTGGCGTGGGCTTCATGACATCGAGGCCGTACGCGACACCCGGGATGGCATCGAATTTCTGCCCAGCGGTCCAGATCCATTTGCAACAGGCCCAGTTCTTGACCTGCCATCGAGCAGCCCACACTGGCTAATCGTCCGGCTTCGGAGCACGACATCCGGGATGCTGCAGATTTACTGGTGGGAGCCCGGAAACGGGCGTGGTCCATCGGAGCGTCAGGTCTTGCGATTCCCAGTTCGCCCGGATGACTGGATTGATGTACAGGCACCTCTCCCAGGTATCACGGGAAAGCGTGTCCAGCTGCGTATCGATCCCCCAGGGGATGCCGGGACGCGAACGGTTATCCAGCAGATTGCGATTGTGCCGCGGGCTGTTCTCAGCCAGCCGCCAAGTGGCAGCGCCCCGGACGATGGTTCTTTTTCAGCATCCATTAAGAGTGGCGTCTTCACCCTCAATGTTGGTGCGCGTTTTGCCAATCTGCGTATCGATGCCCGCGATAAGCGCATCGCCTTTGCGGACACACGACCACGCCTCGGATGGCAGGAGACACCGCAAGGATCGGTCACCTGGTCGGACATCAGCGAAATAGGAGCCGCTGTCGAGGCGACAGAAACATCGATTACCAGTAAGGCCACTTTTCTTGATGAGCGCGGTGCGACATGGCAGCTTTCTCGCCGCGTGGTGCCGGCTAAGCAGACGGGTGGCTTCGATGTCACGGTTTCCCTCCTAGTAGACAAACCGCGGAATCTCGTACACTTTCCGGCGCTACTTCTCCACATGTCCGGTCCCGGGTTTCATCAGGCAATCTTTCCAGGAATCGAGTATCTGGATGCCCGTGACACCAGCTCGAGTGAAGCCGACATCGAAACGGATGAGCACAACCGCCAGATCCCCCAGCGACACCAGCCGACCATCCCGATAATGGCCATTCAGCAGCCAGACAAGCTCTGGCTATCGCTTGCGTACACGCGATTTGACCGAGTCAGTCCGTTCTTCGATGTTCCTGACCGCCACTTTGGAACAGGACTGCCATCCATGGGTGTGCTCTTCCCCGGAGGCTTCCACGACCCTGGTAGCCTCGTTCCAGAGCGTGGGTTTCAGCTGGGTGCGGGTCTTGTCCTTTCCACAACGATTCAGGTACGTGGCGGCACAAAAGGGGAAACAGTGCTTGCTGGGATTGAGCGCTGGGTGCTTGATCATCCCCTGCCGGTTATCCCAGAGCGTGTGACGATTTTCGAACATGCGCGTCTCGCAGGCGCTGGCTTTCTGGATTCTGCTGCGCAGTCGCCAGCTGGTTTCCGACACGCCTACCCGGGTGAGTTCCCCTTTCAAGCAGCCCCAGATGCCACATTAGCGCTTTCATGGATTAGCACCGTGATGCAACGGCGGGACACAGGTCTTGCCGCAAGGGCATCGGATGCCGCGAAGCGCGCAAAGGCGGCACTCAATCCAGCAGCATCGGGTGGAATCGGTCACGTCCGTACAATGGCACCCGCGCTGCAATACGGCGATGTCAATGCATATCTAGATGCAGCGCGTAAGAGTGGACAAAATGCCGTAGGGCAAATCACCAACACTGGGCGTGCCCAGTACCGTAAGGGCAAAGTCGATTTTGCCAGAACCAGCCGCGAGCAGCACGCAAATGGCAACACCGGAAACGTCCTACAGATTGCACTAACAGCAGCCAGTGAGACGGGTGATGCTACGTTGGTCAAAGCGGCAATCTCGATGCTGAAAAGGGCCAACATAGCGTATAGCAACACAGTCCCACGTGGTGCGCAGACATGGGAGATTCCGCTGCATACGCCGGATATTCTGGCAAGTGCCCACATGCTGCGTGCAAATGTCCTTGGGTATGAGCTGACCGGCGACCGTGAATTCTTCGACGAAGCCCGCTACTGGGCGTGGTCGGGTGTTCCCTTTGTGTATCTCGACCGGCCGACGGACACGGGTCGGGTTGGGATGTACGCCACCATCGCGGTGCTAGGTGCAACCAATTGGGTCGCTCCGAATTGGAT
>CAIRTT010000357.1 GCA_903881535.1 uncultured Armatimonadota bacterium | reverse complement strand
GCACTTTGGTGGAACCGTCGTCGCCGATGGTGACACATTGGTCATTGACAGTGCAGATTCCATCGTCCTCCGAGTTGCCCTTGCGACAAGCTGGAACGATAAAAACCATCGGCGGGCGATCACGCAAGTAGACACCGCATTTGGGACACCGTGGCAAACACAGCGACATCGACATTGCCGTGAACACCGTCGCTTGTTCCGGGCATTTACAATCGACCTGGATGACCGCCGGCCAACCAAAAAGCCGCTTGCCGACCGTATCAAGGATGCAACAATTGAGCGAACTGACCCGGCGCTTGTTGCATTGCTGACCCAGTATGCACGCTATTTGCTGCTCGCATCGAGTCGGCCCGGCTGTCTCCCCGCAAACCTCCAAGGCATTTGGAATGAGCACTATGCTGCGCCGTGGGGGAGCGATTACCACACCAACATCAACCTCCAGATGAACTACTGGGCGGCGGAGCCCCTCGGGCTTGCCCCGTGCCATACCGCGCTTATAGACTTCGTCGAAGGGCTTGTGCCTGCCGGTGAAGAGGTTGCACGAGAGCATTACGGGATGCGCGGCTGGGTCATCCACCACAACACCGACATCTTTGGCCACGCAACGCCATCCGATGGCATCTGGGGAATATGGCCGATGGGAGCCGCTTGGCTCTGCGACCACCTAATGGACCACTGGCGCTTTTCGCCTGACCGCCGCTACCTCGAGCGCATCTATCCCATCCTCAAAGGTGCAAGCGATTTTCTGCAGGACTGGGTCATCAAGGGCCCGGATGGCTTGTATACAACATCACCCAGCTACAGCCCTGAGAACACATTTGAGACGCCTGCCGGCGCAGCGGCGCTATCGCAAGGCTGCACGATGGACATCCAGCTGATTCGTAGCTGCTGGGAGAACACCCTCGCCGCCGCGGTCGCCCTCGGGATGGATGATGACTATCAGCGCGTGCTCGACCGGGAACTAACCGCACTGCCACCGCATCGCGTGTCGCCACGGGATGGCCGTCTGATGGAGTGGTCGGAAGACTACACGGATGCAGAGCCTGGCCACAGACATTTCTCGCATGCTTTTGGAGCCTATCCAGGGAATCAGCTGACATTTGGTGAGACGCCTGACCTCATGGCCGCGCTCCGTAAAACACTGGATGCCCGCCTCTTAGCGGGAAGTGCACACACAGGCTGGAGCCGCGCATGGCTGGCGTGTCTCGAAGCACGCTTTGGTAATGGCAATGCCGTTGCAGGACACATCGGAGCGCTTGTTGTAAGCGCGATGTATCCAAATGGCTTTGCTGATCATCCGCCATTCCAAATCGATGGCAACTTTGGCCTTGCTGCGGCAGTTGCCGAATGTTTGATTCAGAGCCATGCGGGAGAGATTCATGTGCTGCCTGCGCTACCGGATGCCTGGAGTCGCGGGAGCGTCACCGGTCTCCGTGCCCGTGGCGGCGTGACCATTGATGTTGTTTGGGACCGTCATACGGTTACATCGGTGCGCGTTGTCGCCGAGCGCGGTGGCGTGTTCCCGCTGCGTCTGCTCGCCAGCCCGGATGTCATCAAGCTGAAGCTAAAGCCACGTGTGCCATTTGAGTGGAGTGCGTAGAATATTCCGCTGGAACCGATAAAAGGTACGTGAGGTTGTTTCATATATGAAGCGTGTTGCTGTTATTGGAAGTGGATTTGCTGGTATCGCTGCCGCATCCTGCCTTGCGAGGCGTGGCTACGATGTCACTGTCTACGAAAAGAACGCCACGCTTGGCGGACGCGCGCAGCTGTGGGAAAAGGATGGCTTTCGCTTTGACCTTGGGCCAAGCTGGTACTGGATGCCAGATGTGTTCGAAGAGTACTTTGCGCGCTTTGGGACAACGCCAGGGCATCAGTACACACTGAAACGCCTCGACCCGTCGTATCGCGTCTTTCTGCCTGGGACAGATTCCATCGATGTACCCGCACGCCTCTCTGAGCTTGTGAAGATTTTCGAAGCACGCGAACCCGGCAGTGGTAAGCGACTACAAGCGTTTCTGAAGGAAGCCGCCTACACATACAAAGTCGGGATGGGCGAATACGTCCGGAAGCCCAGTGTGTCGCTCGCGGAGTACGCTGACCCAAAGCTAGCCATCGATGGCCTTCGTTTACGGATGTTCTCCTCCATGCGCAGCCGCGTGGCCAAAGTGGTCAAGGATGATGCGCTTCGTCAAATCCTCGAGTTTCCTGTGCTGTTTCTTGGCGGGACTGCACGCGAGATTCCGGCGATGTACTCATTAATGAACCATGCCGACTTGGTGCTCGGAACGTGGTATCCGCAGGGCGGGATGCGCACGGTCGTAGATGGAATGCTTCGCGTCGCCGAGACCCAAGGCGTGACGTTCAAGACGAAAGCCGCTATCCATGAAATCCGGATCGACAAAGCGCGTGCAAATGGTGTCCTAACGGATGCTGGATTTGAAGCCGCAGATGCCGTTGTCGCAGCCGCCGACTACCGCCACGTCGAGCAATACCTCGTGGATGCAAAATGGCGCACCTACCACCGCGATTGGTGGGATAAGCAGGTTCTAAGTCCATCCAGCCTTCTGGTTTTTCTAGGGGTTCGTGGCCGCGTCGGTGGCCTAGAACATCACAACCTCTTCTTTGATGAAGGACTAGACCAGCACGCCGACCAGATTTATGTGACGCCGCAGTGGCCGGATAAGCCACTCTTCTATGCGTGCGTCCCCAGCAAGTCCGATGACACCGTGGCTCCGGAAGGGGATGAAAACATCTTCCTCCTAGTTCCGCTAGCCCCTGGTATGGAAGATACTGATGAGCAACGTGAGCGGATCTTTGACATCATCATGGACCGCCTTGAGCAGCGTACCGGTGAGAGTATCCGCGACCGTATCGTCGTAAAGCGAACCTACGCGCACAAAGATTTCATCAACGACTACAACTCGTTTAAGGGCAATGCCTACGGACTTGCGAATGTGCTAAAGCAAACAGCCATCTTCAAACCCCGGATGGTGGCGAAGAAAGTCCCGAATCTGTTCTTTGCTGGTCAGATGACGGTGCCGGGTCCCGGTGTTCCGCCGAGCCTGCTCTCGGGCCAAATGGCGGCTGATCTTGTTGAGCAGTACTTCGCCAAGCGCTGATGCCGGCTATTCGCGGAAATGGCATCCAACAGATGTCCGGTTGGTCCAAGCCGCCTGTGCGACCAGTGTCGCGGTACGCGCGGCGTTTCTGAGACCAATAAGGCCATCTGTCAGGTGTGTCGTCCGGTAGAAGAACTCGATTTCCTGTTCAAAGCGTCGCAGCTCGCGTAGCGCCCGCTCAAGGCGCTGCGTTGTGCGCACCAGGCCAACGTAGTTCCACATCAGGGCCTTGATCTGCCCGTAGTCCTGCCCTATCAAAGCAGGGTCGGGAGCACCGCCATCCGCGTATTCCCAATCCGGGTAGTTGTTTGCATCCGGTTGATGGAGCAGGTGTAGATTTGCCTTCAAGTGCTGGGCAGCACGGTCGCCCCAAACCAAGCCTTCGAGCAGACTCGTAGATGCGAGTCGGTTTGCACCGTGAAGACCCGTACATGCAACCTCACCGACGGCATAGAGGCCGGCAAGCGTCGACTGACCCCACTCATCCACCCAGACGCCACCGCACGCGTAGTGAGCACCAGGGACGACAGGAACCAGCTCACTTGTGATGTCAACTCCGGCATCCGCACAACGTTGCAGAATGGTGGGGAAGTGGTGGCGAATGCGATCTTCCGTTATGTAATCCCGGAGGTTTAGATAAACGTAAGGGACATCATGCTCAAGCATCTCCTGATATATTGCGCGGGCAACAACATCACGGGGGGCAAGGTCCTTCCAAACCGCATCGTACTTGTCCATAAACGGCGTGTTGTCCGCATGGACAAGGCGACCACCATCCCCACGAACGGCTTCAGTTATCAGGAAACGTGCGCCATTTGCACCGACAAAGGTGGTCGGGTGGAACTGTACGAACTCCATGTTGATGACGCGGGCTCCGGCACGGTATGCCATCGCTTGGCCATCCCCACGTGCGCCCAGAGGATTCGTATTATGGGCATAAATCTGCCCGAGACCACCGGTGGCAAGCACGGTCGCCCGTGCCATCACCTTAGTCACCTCACGCGTCCGCCGGTCGTGGAAATACGCTCCGACACACGTCAATGGTGCATAAACCTGAAGGCGGTCGACTGAGTGGTGGCTGCTGGTGATGAGGTCAATGCCTGTTTGCTGGGTGAGCAACGTGACGTTTGGATGTTCCTTTAACGCCTGAATCAGCTTGACTTCGATAGCCTTGCCTGTTGCATCCGCGACGTGGACGATGCGCGCAAGCGAGTGTCCGCCTTCGCGGGCGAGGGAAAGTGTACGGCCTTCAACATCAAATTCAATACCGAGGCGGTTGATCAGGACGTCTTCAAGCAGCCGCGGGCCGTTTTCAGCGAGGACCTGGACGGCATCCGGGTTTGACAGTCCCGCTCCGGCGGCGAGGATATCCTTTGCGAGGCGCTCCGGGGTGTCTTCCTGCCCTTCAAAGATAATCCCGCCCTGGGACCAGAACGTATTGCTCTCGGCTGGGTCCTGGCTGCGGGTTGCGATGACGACAGGGATACCGGCATCCGCGAGGCGTAGCGCCGTGATACCGCCTGCGATACCGCACCCGATGATTAGGACATCCGCGTTGATGGTTGCCACAGCTTAGTCCTTGGGACCCGTATGCCCGATTTGCAGCATACGCTCAACAGACTTATACGCACGGACCCGGATGTCTTCAGGGACATCGACGACGAACTGGGTCTTCAGCAGAGCTAGGAGAGTGTCTTCGACGGTGATCTCGGCCATGTGTGGACAGCGGACAGAGCACATCCGGAGCATCTCGGCTTCTGGTGCACTTGCCAAAATGTTATCTGCCATCGAGCACTCGGTCAGGATGAGGAACTTACGTCCTGCGTTCTTTTCAACGTAGCGAATCATCGCTGTTGTGGAGCCAGAGTAGTCGCTTGCCTCGACGACATCCGGTGAGCACTCTGGATGGCTTAGGACCAGAACATCCGGGACCTGCGAACGGACCTGCTTAATGTCCCTGACGTTGAACTGCTCGTGGACTTCGCAGCGTCCGCGCCAGCCAATCATTTTGACATCAAGGGTTGTGTCACCGACATCCGGTCCATGGCCCGCACCCTTCACGGGGAAGATGATGTGCTTTCCCGTTTCGCGGGCTACATTGCGTGCGAGGAACTCATCCGGGAGGAAGATGACCTGTTCGCTGCCGAGTGATTCGACAACGGCAACGGCATTCCCGCTGGTACAGCAGATATCGCATTCGGCTTTGACATCGGCGTAGGTGTTGATGTACGTGACGATGGGCACGCCGGGGTACATCGCGCGGAGGTCGCGGACATCCTGTGCGGTAATGGACTCTGCGAGCGAGCAGCCTGCTTTGCTGCTTGGAATCAGGACGGTTTTGCTTGGGTTCAGAATCTTGGCTGTCTCGGCCATAAAGCGGACGCCACAGAACACGATGATGTCCGCATCCGTGGTGGCCGCGACACGGCTGAGCTCAAGGGAGTCACCGCGGTAGTCGGGGATGGAGTGGAAAAGCGATGGCTCCATATAGTTGTGACCTAGCACGATAGCATTGCGTTGTCGCTTGAGGACTTCAATCTGTGCTGCGGCTTCGGCTTTGCGTCGTAGCATCACATCCGGGACGATGTCGGCGAGGTTGGCGTGGAGCTTTGTATAAATGGCATCGGCGGTAAGCAGGTCGTTTTGCATTGGTGGATTGTTCCGTTGGTGTTAGTGCGAAGGGTCAAATGTAAAGCTGATGTCAAGGGCGGTGACGCTGTGAGTGAGGGCCCCGACGGAGATGAAGTCTACGCCGGTTGCGGCGACGGCTGGAATACGCTCGATGGTCATGTTTCCACTCGCTTCGAGGGGTGTGCGTCCAGCGGCGATCACAACGGCGCGGCGCATGTCATCGAGGTTGAAATGGTCGAGCATAATTCGTGCGATGTTCAAAGAAAGTGCTTCTTCGAGTTCTTCAAAGCTGCGCACTTCGACTTCGATTGGGACCTGAGTCTCGGCTCGGAGAGCATCGACTGCGGCGGTGATGCTTCCACAGGCGGTGATGTGATTGTTCTTCAGCATCGCCATGTCGTAGAGCCCAAAGCGGTGGTTTGAACCACCTCCGTGGACAACTGCGAGCTTATCGGTTGCCCGCAGTCCTGGTGCCGTTTTACGTGTGTCCAGGATGATGGCCTTGGTTCCTTTGGTTGCGGCAACGAATGCGTGCGTGGTCGTTGCAATCCCGGACATCCGCTGAAGGAAGTTGAGCGCGGTACGTTCGGCGGTGAGCATCGAGCGGGCTGGGCCGTTTGCGACAGCGATGATGTCGCCTTTTGCCACGGGGGAGCCATCGGCGATGAGGATGTTCGTTACGATTGTGGGGTCAACCGTGGTGAGGATGCGTGCAGCCACATCAATCCCAGAGATTATGCCGTTTGCTTTAGCGATGAACTTAGCGGTTGCTCGGGTGGTAACGGGAATACAGACACGGGATGTGATGTCACCTGATCCGATGTCTTCCGCTATGGCTGCGTTGATTGCATCGGCAATGAGTACATCATGCAATGCGGGCTGGTCTTCTGCTGAACTCACAGTGTTACATCGTATCCGATTGCGGCTTTGTGACGGCTTATCTTGGAGATGGAATGCATTATGGGTAACAAATTGGCGGTGAAAATCAAACTTTTGCGTTGCCGCATTTTGAGGATGGGCGGTAATATGCTCAGTGCCTTGGCGGTGTAGCTCAGCTGGTTAGAGCGAGGGATTCATAACCCCTAGGTCATGGGTTCGAGTCCCGTCGCCGCTACCAAGTGCCCCTCCGATTTTTCGGAGGGGCTTTGATGTTTAAATGGCTGATCCTTACGGGACGATTTCAACAGACAGATTCCTGTTGTATGCATCTGAGCAGTTTGCGTAAGTCGAAGATTGGCTCATATTTCCTCTTCCACAAAAAAGAAAAACCCTCCGGGTGTCCGGAGGGCTTCGTTCAAACCGTGATCTCAGTCAGGTTAACCGTTCAGGGCTTCCTTGAGTGCAGCAGCCCGCTTCTTTACTGAATGCTGAAATGGGTTGATGGAGCAATCAGGTTATTCAACAAAAAAACAAGAAACCCTCCAGACACCTGGAGGACTTCTTACAAACCATGAACGCTCACT
>CAIRTT010000356.1 GCA_903881535.1 uncultured Armatimonadota bacterium | reverse complement strand
GAGCATCCCAGGGCGCTTGAGGGTGACGCTCGAGTCATCATCGCCAAGGATCACATGTTGATATCCAACCCTGTCACGCGCGGAAAGCATTGCTTGTCGGCTGGGGAGTTTGCCTGATTTTCGTGTTTCACGCCATTGCTGTACAAATGGGCCGACGGTAGGGTCAAAGGCTCCTTTTGATACGGATGCAACCTCGAGGGCCTTCCTTAGAATCGTGTACAGCGTGGGAGAAACAACGTAAGGCTTGCCGTACGGCTTCGCACATAGCTGCATCAATTCGCTTGTTGGGCGGTAGTCGGATGTGATCTGTTCAAAGTCGGCAATTGCCTTGTATCCAGCCTTTACGGCACGTTCAACGAGAGCCTGATTTGAATTCGAAACTGTTATTCTTACAGGCACTCCCATATGGATTTCCGTATACTGAAATCGTTGTGCATCTGCTCCGGGGGATTCCTGTTGTGCCGTTGCACCAGACTGGGAGAATCGAGACGTGACAGCTATTGTTCTCACTATGGTTAGCATCCTATCGCTGGTAACACCTGTTTATCAGACATCAGCAAAGGCAAAGTCCGTGCCACCGAAGGCAAAACAGATAAAAGCCGTTGCTGTAAAGAAGTCTGTCAAGGCCCCAGTGGCATCTGTAAAGACCATTTCATATCCGCTCCCGGATGGCCGTGTGCCATTTGTCGAGAAGATTCCTAATTCTGTTGTTTCGTTCGACATGTTGCCTGTTCCTGCGATGCCCGATGGCCGCAAGATGTTCATGAGCAAGTTCGAAATACAGTGGGATGTCTACGACATTTTCGCATATCGCCTCGATTTGACCGAGTCGGAGAAGGCTGCAGGCGTAGATGCTGCCGCGCGTCCGAGTAAACCCTACGGTGCGCCAGACCGTGGCTTCGGCCACAAGGGCTATTCCTGTTTGGGGATGCATTATCAGAGCGCTTTAAAGTTTGTCGAGTGGCTTTCCAAGAAGACTGGAAAGAAATACCGTCTGCCTACCGAAGAGGAATGGCAGTGGGCTGCAACATCCGGTGAAAAGCCCGCGGTGCTCTCGGCCAAGGAACTAGGCAAGGTGGCCTGGTATTGGGATAATGCAGGTGACAAGGCGATGGAAGTGGGGAAGCTGCTTCCTAACACTTGGGGATTCTATGACATGCTTGGCAATGTTGCTGAATGGTGTCATGCTCCCGCTGGTACGCCTTATAACAAGGAACCTGCGCGTGGCGGATGTTGGAAGGACAAAGTCAAAGATGTCCAATACACCGCTGTACAGTTCTGGCAGCCGGATTGGCAGCTGGCTGATGCGCAGATTCCAAAGTCCAAGTGGTGGTTATCGGATGGCCCTTATGTGGGAATCCGTGTAGTTTGTGATGCCGAATAGGCGCACAGGAAAACAGGCGCGTTGGTGCGTCGGTTATCGGTTCTAGGAGGAACATTGATGAACGAAGTAGGTACAGTAACCCGTCGCGGGTTCATTGGTGGTGCAGCCGCATCCGCAGTTCTTGCAGCGGCTCCGAATGTATTTGCTCAAGGGTCAGACAAGATCCGTGTGGGTGTCATTGGATGCGGTGGGCGTGGGTCCGGTGCAACATATAACGTCTTGGCTGCGGATCCAAATGTGGAAATCGTTGCGCTTGGCGACTTGTTCCCAGAGCGTGTCAAGGAATTGGCTGGTCGCCTCAAAGCTGAGCATGCTGGCCGTGCAAAGTTCACAGATGACACTACGTTCTCCGGCTGGGATGCTTACAAAAAGGTCCTTGCATCCAACTGTAATTATGTGATTTTGGCGACGCCTCCTGGGTTCCGCCCTTACCATTTCCAGGCTTCCGTTGAAGCTGGCAAGAACATCTTTATGGAAAAGCCGGTTGCGGTTGACCCAAATGGTGTACGCAAGGTCATTGCTGCATCTGCAGTTGCTCAGCAAAAGGGACTGGCGGTTGTCTCCGGTACACAACGTCGCCACCAGGCCGGCTACGTTGAAACCATCAAGCGTATCCATGGTGGAGCTATCGGTGAAGTCCTTGGCGGCCAGGTTTACTGGAACCAGGGTGGACTTTGGATGAACCCACGTCAGCCTGAATGGGATGACATGACGTGGCAGCTCAAGAACTGGCTGTACTTCACATGGCTTTCCGGTGACCATATCGTAGAGCAACACGTACACAACATCGATGTCGCCAACTGGGTGATGAACGATACCCCGGTCAAGGTCTACGGCATGGGTGGACGTCAGGTCCGTACCGATCCAGCATACGGCCACTGCTTCGATCACTTTGCCATTGAGCTTGAATACAAGAGTGGCGTCAAGATTCAATCCATGTGCCGCCAGATCGATGGAACTGCTGCCCGTGTTTCCGAATCCTTTGTCGGAACAAAGGGAACCAGTAATCCATCCGGCTCCATCAATGGAACAACCCGTTACCGCTTCGAAGGCAAGCAGGTCGATCCTTACGTTCAAGAACACATTGACATGATCGCCAGCATCCGTGCAGGTAAGCCTCTCAACGAAGGCAAGCGTATTGCGGAATCCTGTCTTACAGCCATCATGGGACGTATTGCCTGCTACAGCGGTCAAGAAATCACCTTTGATGAAGCCATGAAGCTTGATCTCGACATCATGCCAGCCGAGTTCAAGTTCGGGAAGCTGCCAGTGCCTCCTGTTGCTGTGCCTGGTCGCTTCAAGCTGACCGACGGCACATTCAAGGGACTCTAATCATGGACCGCCGTGACTTTATTGGTACCGGCGTTGCAGGAGCATTTGCAGCTACGGGCTTGACGCCTGAGGCTGCAAATGCCGCTCCTGCAGCACAAGGAAAGACATTCAAGTGCGACTATGCGCCGCACTTCGGTTTGTTCCGTTCCCATGCAGCAAATGACATCGATGAGCTCAAGTTCATGCATGATCAAGGCTTCCGTAGCCTTGAAGACAATGGCATGGCCGGACGCTCGGTCGCAGACCAGGAAAAGATTGCAAAAGAAATGCAACGCCTCGGGATGCGCATGGGTGTTTTCGTTGTTAATGGAAGCACATCGTGGATTCCAAGCCTTGCCACTGGCAAAGCCGACCTCCGGGATAAGTTTCTTGCGGAATGTAAGACAGCGGTCGATGTCGCTAAGCGTGTAAACGCAAAGTGGATGACAGTTGTTCCAGGGCAGCTTGTGCCAAACCTTGAGATGGGCTACCAGACGGCAAATGTCGTTGATGCACTTCGACGTGCCGTGGAGCTCTTCGAGCCACATGGTCTCGTTATGGTACTTGAGCCGCTTAACCCGTGGCGTGATCATCCTGGTCAGTTCCTCTCTAAGGCTCCACAGGCATTTGAAGTCTGCCGCGCTGTCAATTCTCCAAGCTGTAAGATTCTCTTCGACATCTATCATCAGCAAATCACCGAGGGAAATATCATTCCCAATATCAACCTCGCGTGGTCGGAAATTGCCTACTTCCAGATTGGCGACAATCCAGGGCGGGCAGAGCCTCTTACCGGCGAAATCAACTACAAAAATGTGTTCAAGCACATCAAGTCTAAGGGTTTCACGGGCATCTACGGGATGGAACATGGCAACAGCCGTGGTGGTTCCAAAGAGGGCGAGCTCAATCTCATTAAGGCCTACCGAGAAGTGGACAGCTTCTAAGCGGGTCCTAAACGAACAAAACCGGCTCTGCAACCTTTGCAGTGCCGGTTTTTCTTTTTGTTGTAGGCGTGGATGTCATGAATCATCGACAACTACGATGTACTTAAGCACACAACGTTGTAAATAGTGGGTTATCGACGGGCGGTTACTAGGCGTTTCCCGTAGTGACTACCCTTGGCAATCGTGTCAACGGAAACAGAGCGATTATTCGTACTGGCATGGATAAACCTGCTATTACCAATATAAATCCCACAGTGGGAAACCGTCCGGCCACCCTTCATCGCAAAGTACAGTCTGTCGCCTGTACGCAGTCCATCCTGAACAGGCTGTCCAATTCTCGCCTGATCTCCACTATGTCGCGGGAGCATGATCCCAATCTTACGGAAGACGTTTTTAACGAATGCAGAACAGTCCAAGCCACGTCGCGTATTGCCAGCCCAGACATACGGAACACCGAGGTACGTAAAGGCTTCATGAACGATATGGTCGGCACGGTTTCCCAGCGCTCCCAGCGGGGCACCAGGTCGGGGGACGTAAACATCTTCACGAATAAGCTCCACGAAGACCTTGGGGATGTAACCCATCAACTTATCCTGCATCAGAATCGCATAGTGGGTTGTACTTTGTTCCAGTACGACCACTGCCTGACCCTCGAACAAGGTGTGTAGGATTGGGGAATTTGGGAGATACGAAATGCGTACGGGGATGGCACGATTTACACGGCCAATCTGGCCATGCACCAAGTTCTTGTTGTTAACCGGCTGCAGCGTATATGGCTGGTTCGGTTGCTGAACCTGTATGCGCATTTGCGGTAAAGGCTGATTCGATGCCGGTTGCCCATTATCAATCTTCAGCTCAAGGTCATCAAATTGGATACCACGACGCACCATCATATTCACAATATATCGGTTTTCGTTGCGTGTTGAGTAGAGACATACCGCTCCAATAGCGCTCTAATCGTACATTCACTACTGTCACGTGGACGATAATCAACTGCAACGGTTATAGTAAAGCATCATGCAGCGACGGACATTCTTAACAGCAGCTTCCGCATTGGCACTCACAGCTCCAAAGGGAGTATCCAGCCATCCTAATAGTCTGTTGCAGGGTCCCCCAGAACCCACACGTGAATTTCGGGGATTCTGGGTGGCAACCGTTGGCAATATAGATTTTCCATCAAAGCAGGGACTTGGAGTCAAACAGCTTCAGGGAGAGCTCCGTGCCATTGTTCGCCGTGCCGTTGATATGCACTGCAACGCAATTGTTTTTCAGGTACGCCCTGCATGCGATGCCCTCTATGAGAGCAAATTAGAACCCTGGTCCGAGTATCTGACAGGCAGCCAGGGAAAGAATCCCGGCATAGATCCATTGGCGTTCCTTGTAACTGAATGTCGCAAAGCAGGCATCGAGATTCATGCCTGGTTCAATCCCTTTCGTGCACGTCCATCTGTTGCTAAAGGAAAAACACACCCAAAGCACATCTCGCGGACTAATCCTGAAATGGTACGCACTTATGGCACTATGCAGTGGTTGGATCCCGGTGATCCGCGGGTACGTCAACACTCCCTCGACGTCATCGCGGATGTCGTTCAACGGTATGACATCGATGGGGTTCACATCGATGACTACTTCTACCCCTACCGTGAGTCCGATAAAGCCACAGGTAGGGACATCTCTTTCCCAGATGACGCCACATACTCGGCCTATCGCCAAGGGGGGGGACAGCTGCTGCGGGATGACTGGAGACGCTCCAATGTGGATGTCTTTGTTGAAGCCATGTACCGCCGTGTGCATAGCATAAAGTCAGCCTGTCTGGTCGGGATTAGCCCATTTGGTATCTGGCGGCCAGGCTTTCCGGCGCAAATCAGGGGATTCGATGCATACGATCAGATCTATGCTGACTCTAGAAAGTGGTTGGTCGAAGGCTGGGTCGACTACTTCACGCCACAGCTTTATTGGCCCATTGATCGTAAGCCACAGTCTTTTCCTGTCCTCTTGAATTGGTGGCTAAGCCAGAATCCGCATGCCCGCCATATCTGGCCAGGGCTATACACCGGAAAATACGATGCCACTGAAATCGAATATCAGATACGGACGGCACGTGGCATGGATGGCGCATCAGGACATATCCACTTTTCGACAAAGAGTTTGTTGAAAGGGGATGTCCGTAAAGGTCGCAGCCATGCGGCACACCTGCGGTCCCGTGTCTACAACACCCCCGCCATCGTTCCAGCTTCCCCGTGGGTGAGTAAATCTGTCGCCACCATTGACATCGAGAAGGACTTTGTTATCACCGATGGCGCCCTCACATGGCAGGACTTGTCGGGAACATCGAGAACCATTTTTCTGCAGTTTGAGGTGGATGGCGAATGGAGAGCTGCGATGATCGGCCCGACATCTAGGTTATGGCGCCTACCGGATGGCATCTCCGATGTATGGGTACGGATTGTGTCTGAATGTGGCGCAGCAACAGACGCTGTTCGGATCACCGCTGCGACCTGATGGTAAACGTTGTCTACGTTGCAGATTTTACGGACATCGCTGATTTCTTCGATGTCGCGTATCTCATGTTGTCAGACAAACATGATGTTTCCATCTTGGCACCCGTTGAAAAGCACGATGCCGTTCGCGAATTAATGACTCTCTGTGGGAGTGCCCCTGACCGTCTGTACTCCAACATCGCTGACGTTTCCGAATCCCCAGCAAACTGGATGGTCACATCCCACTACGCTGCGATGCTTCCGATCATCCAAAGTCCACCAACGGAGAGACGAAAGGTCATCGAGCGCTTGTTTGTCATCGGCGGCCACGCAAATGATTACTCACTGCAAGACCAACCAATGCGGATAGATCCGCGCTTGAAAGAGCGTGACCCGGATAGGTTTGCTCCATCCGGTGACCATCGCGTCATCGATGCAGCTGCTTTCATGATGTTGCTGAGAAGTGGAGAAGCGGTTATCTGGCTCCCGCGGGATGTATGTCTCTGGCGTTATGCAGCTCCGCAGATCTTTGAGCTTGGTCCCAATCCGGTAAATGCCTGGCTTGCAAACCGCCTGGCGGTTGAGCGCGGGGAGGGCGAGCCCGTGCACTTGTCAAGCTTCCCGGCATTTTGCCTGGCTGTTACGCCTGACACAATGCCATGGCTGCGCCTGTTCCACACCGTTCTCGGCAGAATCGAGATATCTCCGCTCTCTGGAAGGGTCACGCCCATCATCGCGCAACAGGATGCGAACGCATATATTGTGACAGCCATCGATGGCTTTGCCTGCGGCAAGTTCATCACGAATATCCTCCGGGGCCCTGCACGATGATTGTCCTTGGTTTTGACCCGGGCACAGCGACCACCGGATTTGGTGTTTTGGAATCTGTAAATGATGTCCTTCGCCCAATCGATGTTGGCGTAATTCTCACACCATCCGACATGCCTACGGAAGAACGCCTCTTGAGCATCTACAACGATGTCAACACGCTACTGGATAAGTACAACCCTGACACCGTTGCAACCGAGCGTCTGTTCTTCGACCGTAATGTGACGAATGCACTCAGCGTTGGCCGTGCGATTGGCGTGATCGTACTTGCGGTGGCGCAGCGTGGTTTACCGTGGATGGAATACACACCGATGCAGGTAAAGACATCGGTGACCGGTTACGGTGGGGCAGATAAAAACCAGATTCAACAAATGGTCGTTCGACTGCTCGGGCTTGCTGAGGTTCCGAAGCCAGATGATGCCGCGGATGCCCTTGCAATCGCCATTTGTCATGCACATAGCCTGAAGCTAAAGAGCATTGGCATGAACCAATCCCGCGGACATCGAAAACAAAAGCGCCTACAGCCGTAAATAACTTGCGGTCAACATCCCAAAGTAGGTCGGTGCCTCATATGTATGAAAACTGACCGACATCGGGACAACCGTTAGCGCACCGTAGAGCATTAGCGTCTGCCAGTAAGCATCGACTTTTGCATCCTCTAGAAATGCCTCATCCCAATCAAGTAGCGCCTCAAGCCTATTGTCAGCAACTAGTTGAACGAAACACTCATCGTAAGCTTTACTTGCCGGGTGGTAGCCGTATGGGCCATCCGCATCGTGGGCATGACCAAGGTCGCAGCTTGCAATAAGGGCGATGCGCTTATCAGATGCTTCGGCCACGTGTGCGATGTGCTTCCCGGCGGCAACAAGGACATCCCGTGACAAGCCCCGATCCTCTGCGAGAACAACGACTTTGCACGATGATGCTTCGGAGTCAGCGGTAAACAGCAGGGGAATCAGCGCCCCCCAGTCGAGCGGGAAGGCTGTCGAATCATCACTCGTGGTCAGACCAAGCAACGGCAGTGTTAGATGATTGAGCAGCGCGTTGGCTAGGTCAGTATCGACCGTGAAGGAAGCACCAATGCGCTCGCCTCGTGGGCCATCCAGAGCACCAGCGGCCGATTTGCAACACGACACAGAAATGACATCTTGATAAATTTGGCCGTGCGGCGTGATAACGATGACCGTATCGATGCCCGCAGCTGTGAATTCACTACCAATGGCCATCATCCCGGCTCGGGTATGTGCCATCAACAATGGATCTTCTGCCAGCTCCGGGATTATTTCACCGCCATGAGGCATGATCGCAGCAAACACCAATGGCATAATCGATTCTTACTCCAATCGCTACTTTAGTAAATCAGACGTATTTCACTGCGCGATAGAATTACACCATGCTAGATATACGCCGAATTCGGCTCGAACCCGATGTTATCAAAGAGCTGCTCGCACGACGTGGTGAGGATGTGTCCAAAATCGATGCGCTTTTGGCACTTGATGTTGAGCGCCGCAAGGTGATGACGGAGTCTGAATCCCGAAAGGCTGAGCAGAACCGTATTGGGCCGCAGATTGCGCAGCGCCGCAAAGCCGGCGAGGATACGTCCGACTTAATGGCGGCATCCACAGAATTGAAATCCCTCCTCGTGGGACTTGAAGAGCGTGTTCGTGAGCTGGATGGCCAACAGGAAGCGCTTCTTGGAAAACTGCCAAATACACCGCTCCCGGATGTCATCGCTGGTGGAGAAGACAAGGCTATTGTCCTGACAGAGCCAAGCCGTGCCATTCGCGACTTCGCGTTTGAACCAAAAGCACACTGGGACCTGCTTGCATCGCTTGGCCTGACCGATGCCGAGCGAGCGGTAAAGCTCGCTGGCAGTGGCTTTGTCCTGTACACGGGGATGGGGAATCGCTTGCAGCGGGCGTTGATTGCGATGATGTTGGATAAACATACATCCAATCATGGTTATACCGAAGTGGGCGTACCTTACGTGTTGAGCCGGGAATCGATCACGGCTAGCGGGCATATTGTCAAGTTCGTTGATGAGATGTACCACGATGAGGTTTCAGATCTGTTCTTTGTCCCGACATCCGAGCCGGCGATGGTCAATATCTTCCGTGATGAGATTCTGAGCGGCGATGACCTCCCCATAAAGTTGGTTGCGCACACGCCGTGTTGGAGGCGTGAAGCGGGAGCCGCTGGGAAGGATACCCGTGGTCTACAACGTGTCCACCAGTTTGACAAGGTTGAGCTCTTCCGCTACGTGCGTCCAGAAGATTCGGAAAGTGCGCTTGCTGAGATGACGCAGGATGCGTGCAATATTCTGGATGACCTTGAAATACCGTGGCGCCTCCTCGGGCTCGCCGCAGGGGACAT
>CAIRTT010000355.1 GCA_903881535.1 uncultured Armatimonadota bacterium | reverse complement strand
TGCAATCAACATGGAGCACAGCCGGATGAACGGCCCAACTAACAGCCGATTTCGGACTGCAAGAAACGTATTTGCGAATGGGATTCGGTCATCGCAAGGCGCAAACGTAAGTCTGGCTGGAGGTTCAGATGTCTCCAATGCACTCATTCCTAGGATGCTATTTCTGGGATCCATAATTCTGATCGGTTTTGTCGCACTTGTGGTCAAACTATGGCATCTACAATTTTTTGATTACGACAGGCATCTTGAAAACGCTATTTCCAACACGCTGAAACATGCTCGGTCGACACCGCCACGTGGTGAAATTACAGATTCAAAACATAACCTGCTCGCCACTACGACTAGCAAGTATGTGATTTCAATCGTGCCAGGCTGGTTGCCTAAGAAAAAGCCTGAGCTAACTCCATTCGGACCTACGACATTACCAATGGTATGGAAGCGTCTGGCTCGGGCATGTGAAATAGATCAAAAACGTATCGAAGACAATTATGCAGCGGTATCGGGTGGACCAAAGTATGAACCTGTACCAATTTTGCAGAGTGTCTCACAGCGTATAGCAACGCGTGTTCTAGAAAACATTGACACAATGCCTGGTGTTATCGTTCAGGTCGTTCCAATGAGACGCTATCCAAATGGAACACATTTCACATCAATTCTTGGCTACACAAGCCCCGTTTCAGAGCAGGACTTGAAGAATACGGATATTCGGCTACGCTACAAGGCGAGTGATTTTATCGGTCGTGAAGGTATTGAACGCTTTTATGATAAGGACTTGGCTGGAATTCCTGGGGATGAAGAATTCGCAACAGATCGCACCAACGGTCAACGACGAACCGTTAATGTGATTCCTCCGCAGCCAGGAAGCCGATTGGTATTGGCTATCGATACGAATCTTCAGCGGATTGCTTCACAATCACTCGGTAAACGGAAAGGTGCCGTCGTAGCCATTGAACCATTAACAGGAAAAGTTCTGGCTTTTGTATCTAGCCCAACATATGACCTTAACCTTTGGAATGTGCGGCCAATGCCCAAGTACATCTACAATTCAAATATCAAGCCATATGCAACGAATGAAGCGACCCAAGCACAGCTACCACCTGGGTCTGTGATGAAGATTGTTACTCTCACTGCGGCTCTAGAATCCGGAAAAGTTACGCCAAGAACTGCAGTCCGCTGTGATGGTGGATTGCGCATTGGTAAACGCTCATTCCTTGGATGTACTGGTCATCATGGATACGTAACCATGTTCGATGCATTTGCCGTTTCCTGTAATGCCTACTTTGGTCAATTAGGTATCTGGGTTGGACAGGAAGAACTTGAAAAGTGGTCACGCCGTTTTGGTTTGGGTGAAGACACGGGAATTGACCTGCCTAGTGAGCTGGATGGAAACATCGATGGACCAAAGTCACAAGAAGCAATCTATCGTCACTATAAAAAGCAGTACGAAGGATGGTTCAGCGGTGACTCGGCAAATATGGCGATTGGACAAGGAGCCATGCTAACGACGCCACTCCAGATGGCTTCGCTTGCAGCAACAGTCGCGAATAATGGCAATCGGATCGTTCCACATCTCCTTGACCACGTTGAACCGGCGGATTTTTCATCAGCACCGGTTAGACAACCCGCTGGGCTTGGTAAGGTTGTCGGTACCGTTGGCTGGTCTGACAGAACGCGTGAGCTGGTGCAAAAGGCAATGCTAGGGGTAATCACGAATAATCGAGGCACTGGCCAAGTTTGTCGCCTTCCTGGAATCGATGTCTTTGGAAAGACTGGAAGTGCTGAGTCTCGGGGAAAGAGGAGCCCAACCCACGCTTGGTTCGCAGGCTACGCCCAGAAACAAGGTGAGCAGCCTCGCATCGCGTTCGCTGTTTGGTTGGATGCAGATGGTAAACATCTCCATGGTGGAGCACACGCTGCTCCGATTGCGCGACAGCTGATCGCACATGTTTACGGACTAAAGATAAACCCAATGCAGATTCCTCAGGCAGCCGTAAATGACTAGGTCTGAGAAACCTGATTCCACACCAATCGCAGTAGCACATGCGCTGGTAACAGATGCTTTATCCACTAACTCAATTGACGATACC